>NZ_JBFAQM010000010.1:228325-231755 GCF_040677315.1 Actinoplanes sp. NPDC049316
CCACGACGCCACATCCACCGGCTCGTCGCCGACCTGGAGCAGCGGATCAGCCAGAAGACCCGGGCGGCGATCGCCCACCGGCAACAGCCAGCCGAACCCACCGCGACGGCTCACTGACCGGCAACGGCCGGTCGGACCCGCGGAGGACAAGCAGACAACGCCTCTTTTGCTGACAGTCAATGGCCGGCCACGCGAGAGGCGGGCACGCAAAGCCTCGCGCCCTGGGCGGGCCTTGCGGACGCCGGATTGACTAGGATCGCTCTCTGACGGCCGCTCTTCGAAGGGGATGCGATGACCGATCCTGACATCGACGTCACTCGACCGAGTAGCGCACGGGTGTGGAACTACCTTTTGGACGGCAAGGACAACTTCGCCGTCGACCGGGAGCTGGGCGAGGCGCTCCGCTCGGCGAACCCGGGGATCGCAGGGGTCGCCCAGTCCCAGCGGAGGTTCCTCATCCAGGCGGTCACGCTCCTCGCCGGCGAGAGGGGCATCCGGCAGTTCCTGGACATCGGCACCGGCCTGCCGACGGCGGACAACACCCACGAAGTGGCGCAGCGAGTGGCACCCGCGTCGCGCATCGTCTACGTGGACAACGATCCCCTCGTCCTGGCACACGCCCGTGCGCTGCTGACGAGCTCGCCGGAGGGCAAGACCGCGTACATCGACTCCGACGTCGAGGACCCGGAGCGCATCCTGCGCGAGGCCGGCCAGACGCTCGACTTCAGCAAGCCCGTGGCGGTGACGATGATCGGCATCCTCGGCAACGTCGCCGACTACGCCGAGGCCCGATCGATCGTCGAGCGGCTCCTCGACGCCGTACCGCCGGGCAGCTACCTGGCGGTGAGCGACGGGACGAGCACAAGCGCCCAGAGCGTGGAGAGCCAGCGGGTGGCCAAGCAGAGCGGCCACCCGTACAACCTGCGCACCCCCGAGGAGATCGGCGGCTACTTCCAAGGCCTGGAGCTGCTCGAGCCGGGAGTGGTGTCGACCCCCCTGTGGCGGTCGCAACCGGGCACCCGGCCGGAGGCGCTCGACGTGTACTGCGCGGTGGGCCGCAAACCTTGACACGCCACGAGGCGCCGCCGCCGGCCTCAATGTCATAAACGATGCGGCAGCATTCGAGCGCGAACTGGTTCCTGAGGTCGGCAGCGCGGACATGAGTTTCATCAAATGCTCGACTAACCAAACCTTGCCGCTTGTGCCGGCGCATTCGCGGCCCCGCTTGACGCGATTCTGCTTCATCGCGCCACTTTCCCCGCCGGGTTCTTCCCGGCACTTGACGCGATATCGACCTGCGGGTGCCGAATGTGCCGCAGGGACGCCCGCGGCAGCGGTTCGCTCAACGGGATCTCGTGAGAAGCACCGGCCGGAATCGGATTCCTGCACCATAGGTGACTCCACCCGCTCCGCCGCAGCCACACTCACCACCCCTGCCGACGCGGCGGAGGCGACGTCTCTAACCGACGCAGCGGAAACGTCAGCTACCGCTGCCAACGCAGCGGAGGTGAGGTCTGCAACCACTGCCGACGCAGCGGAGGTGACGCCTCCAACCGCTGCCGACGCAGCCGAGGTGACGCTTGGAACCGCTGCCGCCTCGCCCGTAGCGTCACCGGCAACTGCTGCCGCCCGCATCGCGTCATGCGCCTCTGCCCGCTGCACGGGCCGCACCCGCGCACGCTCCGACCCGGACGCGCTCACGGGACGACGGTCCATTCCCGCCCCGTCCGTCGATGCCACCGCCCGGCACCGTGAGGTCGGCGTCGCCTCGCTTCGCAGGCTCGCCGGCCGGTCCGTGTTGCGACCAGCGGCGACAACAACGCGAGCAGCGACAGACGGGTGGCTGTCACGATCGCCGTGCGCGCGACGCAACTTCGTGGCGTGCCTCTGCGCGAGCCCCCACGCCCGATGACGAGCATGCTCACGGCGAAACTCCTCGCGTGCGGGACAGTAGTTCCGCGCGGCGGTCCGGTCGCGCATCACCGCCAATTCCGCCGAGGAGAAAAACTGAAGCTGCCGCATCCCTGAATTGTTCCGCGACCCGCCCCGCCGCTCCACTTAACGATCACGCCGAAAAAGCGACGATCGCCACAGCGGAATAACTGGTCCACCGTCGACAGGATCTGACTAACCTTCGGGCCGGAGAATGCCCTTCGGGAGTACCGTCCCTGTTGTCGCAACATGACCTCAACCCGAAGATCATCGTCGACTTTGAAGGGCCGAGGAGAGAACTCTCGCCCGCCCGTGCCCTTGCGCGGGCGGGCCGATCTGGGGATAGAGGACGGGAGGCGGAGACCGAGTGAGGAGAGCCGGGGTGACAGCGACTTCGTTGACCAGGTCCGAGCGGCAGCGACCGGGTGATGACAGCCCGGCACGCGACTGCCAGCCGTTCGACTGTGGACAACCACCATTGACCGGGACGCCGCCGTTTAGGATCCTGCCATGTCATATGACCTAGCCGTCTGGGAAGGCGACCGGCCGGCGAACGACGTCACCGCTGCGGCACAGTTCGAAGTGCTGTTCGATCGATTCCTGGAGTCCGGGGAGGTGGTGGAGCCCACAGCTCGAATCGCCGAATACCTCACTGCGCTGCTGGACCGCTATCCGGACACAGACCCCGATGCCGGTGACGGCGGGCCCTGGGCGGCTGGGCCACTGATGAGCCAGGCGAGCGGGCCGCTGGCGTACCTGCCGATGGTGTGGAGCCGCTGCGATGAAGTCTCGGCATGGGCGGCCCGCTTGGCCGAGGAACACTCCCTGAACTGCTACGACCCGCAGACGAAGCAACTGCGTACGCCTTGGGGCCGGCCTTGGCGGTTCGAGCTCAGCTCCGCGGACGGTCGTTCGTCACGCGACCCGGATGCCGAGGCTGTCCGCCGGGTCGTGGCCGGAGTGGGCGCGGACGATTATTTCGCGGTGCTCCAGCGGTCCGACGACTGGTACGTCCAGGTCGGATACGGAGAAAGGGCGGGAACCCGCAACGGTTGGTATGCGCTCGAGCGCAGAGAAGGTACGCCCGACCGGCATTATCGTGCGGAAGTCACGAACGTCGAGGACGTCGTCGAAGCGTTCGTCGGCTTTCTCCAGGACGACCCCACCATCGCACACCGGTTCTCTTGGCAGCCGTACACCCTATGAGCATCGGACCGGGGCCGCTTGGACCTGCGACGCCGTGGACAATTCGGCGGCCCTGCACCAGCAGCCCGGTCGAAGCGCCGCCCGCCCCGGCGGCGGCCGCGGCATCGGCGGCGTCGGCCTCCGGGCGTCCGCCCCCCGGCGATGGCGGCGGTGGCGGCGGCGCGGCGGTGGCGGCGGCGGAGGCGCGGTGGCGGCCCCCCCCCGTTACCTTTTTGATCGTCCCCGGTGGGGACTGCTCGGTCGCTCGGTCCGGTATGACTTACTGCCCCTGTCGTACGCATGATCCGGGGGG
>NZ_JBFAQM010000011.1:0-35480 GCF_040677315.1 Actinoplanes sp. NPDC049316
CGCTCGGCCTGCTTGCGCATGTTGTCCATGAGCTCGGGGCCCATGATGCCCTCGGGGTGCCCGGGGAAGTTCTCCACCTCGGTGGTGGTCATCAGTGCGCCGCCGGACTGGACGCCCTCGATGACGAGCGGCTTGAGGTTGGCCCGGGCCGCGTAGAGCGCCGCGGTGTATCCGGACGGTCCCGAGCCGATGATGATCAGGTTTCGGACCTCGTCCACTGCCGACTCCTCAGTCTGGGATCGCCGACTCATCGGCGACATCGCACGCTAGAACGTCATGGTAGGAGAGCAACATTCCCCCGCGTCACGGCCTTGTGGGGCGCGGCATAGTAAGCGTGCTCACGCTTCCCGCGGGTTCCGCTCAGCCTACCTTCACGGCACCGAGCCGGTCAGCGCCGGAGGCGGGCAGTCCGCAGTCCGCGCCGGCCGCCCAGACCCATCGCCCGTTGCCCGCCGCGAACTGCACGACCAGCGCCGGAGCACCCTCGAACCGCGCGTAGTCGATGGCCTGCGCGGTGACCGGACCCGCGCCGTTCTCCCGCGATATCTCGTCGATGCAAGCGAGCAGCGACTCCTGCGCGCGCAGCCGTCCGAGCGGGTCGGGCCGGTTCGCCATCACGCCGGGCCCGGGAGCGACTCCCTTGCCCTGCACCTCACCCGAATCGGCGCTCTGCGGCCCCCGCTGAGTGCCGGCGGCAGGCCCCGCTTCGGCCCGTACACCCACCTGAGCCAGCGTGTCCTTGGTGTAGTCGACGCCACTCGACACCACCTCGGCCGGACCGGCGGGCAACGCGAGCGTCGACCCGCTGCCCTCGGCGGCGCCCTGGTCCGCGGCCGAGCCGGCAGCCGACGTGGAATCGGCGGAATCGGCGGTCCCCCACTGCTGAATCCCGATGCCGAGGAAGGCCAGCACGCCGGCGGCGACCCCGATCGGCGCGGCCCACTTCAACCGCCGGGCCCGCTTCCGGGCCGTCGCGGGTCGCTCCCCGTCATCGGGTACGGCGACCAGATGCCGGACAGGCGCAGCACCATCGCTACCCGGCTCCATGCGACCGCCGCCATCCGTGGCACCGTCCGGCCCGACAGCCCGGGCGGCAGGCACAGCGTCCCCCAGGCTGCCGGCAGAGGTGTCCGCGGAGGCGGGGGCGGACGCCCAGGTCGATGCGGAGGTGGTCGGGTCAGCGGAACCAGACGGCGCGACGGCCAGGTCTGGAGGGGCGAAGGCCGCCTCGAGCCGCGAGATCACCTCGGCGGGCATGGGCTCGAACTCGGCCCCCCAAGCGCCCAGGGCCGCGGTCACGGCAGCAGATCCGTCGGTGAGCCGGGCGTGCGCCTCGCGCCAGGCCGGGTCGTCGACGATCAGGGCGGCGACCACGGCCTCGTCGGGCGTGCCGTCCAGCGCGCCGCCGACGTAGTCGGCCAGCAGGTCGAGGTCGACCCCGCTGAACTCTGCCCCGGTCACCGCTGGTCCTTCCTGTCGCCGGACGCCCTGATCGGGCCCGCGGCCGGGAGCGGCACGGAGCCTCCCGACCCCGATGGGACGTGCCCGGGGCCGCCGGGGTTCCCACCGTGACCGCCGTCTCCCCCGCCGCTCGCCGCGCGTCGGCCGGTGAGCGACCGCTTCCCGGCCGAGCGGCTGTCGTCTGCCGTGCGTGCGGTTCCCGAGCCGTCGCCCGTCCCAGCGACCGTTGGGCCGTCGTCGCCCGTACGGAGGTGGCCGAGGGAGAGCGCCATCCGGGCCCGCCCGCGGGCGCACCTGCTCTTGATCGTGCCCTCCGCGACGCCCAGGATCTCGGCGGCCTCGGCGACCGGGTAGCCCTGGACGTCGACGAGTACCAGCGCGGCCCGCTGCTCCGGAGGCAGCGCGGCGAGGGCGGCCCGGACGACCAGGGCGGTGTCATGGTCCTGGGTGGGAGCGGCGGGCTCGGCGCGGGTGCCGACGCCGCCGTCGTCGGTGTGGGTGCCGTCGGGCAGGGGCACGGTGGGGTGGGCTTGGCGCCGGCGAATCCGGTCGAGGCAGGCGTTCACCACGATGCGGTGCAGCCACGTGGTGACGGCCGAGTCCCCCCGGAAGCGCGCCGCGGCCCGATGCGCGGACAGCAACGCGTCCTGCACGGCGTCGGCGGCCTCCTCACGATCACCGATCGTGCGCAGCGCGACGGCCCAGAGGCGGTCGCGGTGGCGGCGTACGAGCTCGTTGAACGCGTGCGGGTCGCCCTCGACGTGGGCACGCAGCAGGTCGGCGTCGGCCCGTCCGGGACCGTCCGCGTCACCGAGAGCGCCGCCGCTAGTCACGCCAGCAATGTAGCGGAGCGGAGCGATCGGGCCCCACCCGGCGACGGAGGTGGCGCGCCGGGCGAACAACGCGACGGAGTCCGTGCGGTGGAAGCGACCAGGCCGAGGGTGGCCGTGGGGTCAGTTGCCCCAGACCTCGACCTTGGAGATCTCGACCCGGTAATTGCCGTCGTTGTCGCGCGGGAGCTCGGTGATGAAGACCATGAGGTACTGGTACTTCTGGCTCTCGCCGACCGGGATGACGGTGTTGGTGCCGGTGGTCTTCTTGATCTCCCCCTTGCCGCACTGCGGCGGCGGGGCGGGTGCGCCGTCGGAGTCGTCCGAGTCGCCCGTGCTGAGCTGCTTGTACGTCTTGACGACCTGCTCGTCGCCCTGGCTGCTGTCGCCCGGGTCGGTGGTACCGGTGCAGAGGGTCATCGCCACGCCGGGCGAGGAGGCCTCGACGCGGACGTCGCTGATCGCGTGGGGCGAGCCGAGGTTGATGAGCAGGCCCATGCCGGGCTTGTTGTAGAACTTCGACTCTTTGAAGCCGGACGTGCGCCAGGCGGTGTCGTTGTCGTCGTCGACCGTGAACTTGGCCTCGCCCTCGTCGGTGCGGTCGCCGGTCGGCGGGTCGACGATGCGGACCATGTCGGCGGTCAGCGCGAGCTTCTTGGGGGCTGCCTCGTTCTGCGTCCCGTTGCCCGGGTTGGCGGGGTCCGCGCCACCGTTCTGGCCGGTCTGCGTGCCGGTGCCGGCCTGGGTGGTGCCGGTCGGCTCGTCGGAGCCGGAGTTGCTGATGGCCCGGATGCCGAAGATGAGACCGAGCACCGCGATGACCGCGAGCGCGCCGATGCCCAACACGATCTTGCGGGTGCTGCGGACCGGCTCCGCGGACGTGCCCTGGGTGAAGCGCAGCGGGCCGACGTCCTCGTACTCCTCCTCGGCGGCGTCGAGGCGGGCCAGCTCGGCGGCGAGCGCGTCGGCCTCGGGGGCCGCGACGCGCTTGTCCAGCAGGTCCATCGTCAGATCGTCGAGGTACGCCGGGACGCCCGCGCGGATCTGGCGCGGGTTGGCGATCGTGCCGTTGCCGTCGCGCATGGCGTCGGGCAGCGACGAGGTGCGGCCGATCTCGGCCTGCGGCCAGTGGCCGGTCAGCGCGTAGTAGAGGATGCCGCCCACGGACCGCACGTCCGACTCGGTGCTGTCGGAGCTGTCGGCGCGTGCGTCGGCCAGGACCACCCGGCCGTCGTCGCCGATCAGGGTGGTGCCGGGGTGCACGTTTCCGTGGACCATGCCGGTGGCGTGCACGGCCGCCAGCGCGTCGGCGATCGAGTGCGCGATCGCGGTGGCGCGGGCCGGGTCGAGCGGGCCCTCCTGGGTCACGAGCTCGCGCAACGCCTCGCCGTCGACCCACTCGCGGACCACATACGCCCGCTGGCCCTCGTCGATGGCGTCGTACACGCCGACGAGGTTGGGGTGGATGACGCGGCTGGCGTCGACCGCCGCCTGCAGCATCTCCGCGGCGGACTCGCCACCGGGGTGGCGCAGCACGACCGCGACGGGACGCCGGAGGATGACGTCGATGCCGCGCCAGACCTGCCGGCCCGCGCTGTCGTTGTTGACGTGCTCCTCGAGCTGGTAACGCTCGGCCAGGATCTCACCGACGGTGGGGACACCGAAGGTCATGACCGGTCCGGCCTCGTCGGCCGCGGTCCCGTGGCCTTCGCCGACCTGGGTCACCCGTCCTCCCTCGGTGGGTCCGCACGTGTCGCCCCCGACCTTACCCGCCCGGGGCCAGAGTCTTACAGGTCAGCCCTGGGCGCGGCACCCGCCAGGGGCCGCTCGCGGGGCCCATCCGGGCCGGTCGGTGCGGGGGAAATAGCTGTTCAGAGGGTTATCCACAAGCTTGTCCACAGGCTCAGCGCCCGAGTTTGCGGCGCACCATCCCGACGACTTGACTCACCTCGTGGACTTTGAGCAGCGTAGCCGCCACGAGGTAGGTCACCATGATCACCCCACCGCCGACGGCGACTTGGAGGGCGGCAGCCAGACGACCGGGCGTGTCACCGCCGGGCAGCACCTGCCGGATCAGCAGGCCGGCCGCGGCGGCTACCGCTGCGGCCACCACGACCTTCACCAGAGCGCCGGCCACCGAGCCGAGGTTGAGCCGGCCGATCCGGCGGCGCAGGACCGCGAGCGAGATCACGGCCGACAGCAGGTAGGACACGGCGTTCGCCGCCGTCATGCCGGCCGCGGCGAGCGATTCCGACAGCACAGCGGCGAGCAGGAAGTAGCCGGCGATGCGGATGGCGACGACCGGCAGGTTGATCAACGCGACCGTCTTGTTGCCCTGCAGGGAGTAGAAGGCATAGGTGCACAGGTAGCTGACCGACAGCGGGATCACCGCGAACGCGGCGACGACGAGGACGCGGCCGGTGGCGAACGCCTGGTCGTAGGAGAGGGCACCGCCCTGGAAGAGGGTCACCGCGATCGGGACGCCGAGCACGCCGTACGTGACGGCGATGGGCGCGAGGGCGGTCGTCGTCAGCCGGATGCCGCGGCTCAGGTTGGCGCTGACCTCCTGGAAACGGCCTTCCGCGGCGGCCGCGCTCATCCTGGGCAGCAGCGCGGTCATGACGGAGACGCCGATGATGCCGTGCGCCATCATCGTGAGCAGGAAGACGTTGTTGAAGGCCAGCGTGCTGGCGTTGCGGTCGTCGCCGGAGACACCGCTGAGCACCCGCACCACCAGGAAGACGGCGGTCTGGTTGGCGACGACGTAGCAGAGCATCCAGCCCGCGAGCCGGCCGATCTCGCCCAGCCCGAGCTCGCGGGGCGCCCAGCGCCACTTCCACGAGAAGCCGACCTTGCGCAGGGCCGGGAGCAGGCCGAGCGCCTGCACGACCATGCCGAGCAGGGTGCCGCCGCCGATCAGCGCGATCTCGGCGGTGGTCATGTCGCCCGGCGCCGGGCCGGCCTTGCCGAGGAAGAGGATGAAGACGCCGCAGGTCGCGATGACGACGAGATTGTTGAGGATCGGCGCCCACATCGGCGCGGCGAAGTGCCCGCGGACGTTGAGCACCGCGCCGATCAGCGCGGAGAGGCCGGTGAAGAAGATGATCGGCAGGATCAGGTACGCCAGCGACGTGACCAGGTGGCGGTAGCCGGGGGTGGTGTCGCCGCTGGACTGGATCCACGTGATCACCGGGGCGAGGACCGTGACCAGCACCGTGGCGATGCCCAGCGAGACGACGGCGAAGGTCAGCAGGCGCTGGGTGAACAGCTGGCCGCCGTCCGGGTCGGCCTTGCGGCGCCGGACCAGCAGCGGGATGAGAACGCTGGAGAGGATGCCGCCGAGCAGCAGCTCGTAGATCTGGTTGGGGAGGAATTGCGCGCTCGTGTACGCGTCACCGACGCCGGCGCCCAGCGTCATGCCGATCAGCATGTTCCGGACGAACCCGATGACCCGGCTCACCAGGCTGCCGGCCGCCATGATCGCGCTGTTGCCGGTGGTGCTGCGCTCCTCGGAACCACCGGTCCGCTCGGCGATCCCCTCCGCCACGCCGGCCGAGGAGCTGCCGTGGCCGGCCGCACCGGCGGATGCGCCGCCGAGGTCCCCCGCACCGGCCGATGCGCCGTCGTGGTCGGCCGCACCAGCGGACGCGCTGCCGTAGACGGTGCCGCCGCCGGACGAGTCGAGCACCGTCGGCGGGATCACCTCGGGCGGCAGCGCCTGATCGGCCGCGGCGGTGGGCAGGGTGCCGGTGTTGTCGACGGAGATGAGCGTCACGCCGTCGGACGCATCGGGCTCACCGTCGGGCGCGGCGTGCGCGCTGCGGTACAGGCCGCCGCTCACCAGAACCTCCCCGGGGGTACGGACGCAGGGGTACGAATGACAGACGCCACCCTAACGACCCGGGCTAAACGTGACGGCGTACGAGGGTGCCCGGGGCCGCCCCGGCCAGGGTCTCCACCATCCAGCACGCCTCGAGGGGCACGAGCGGCTCACTCAGCGCGTCGAGGACCGTCGGGTGGTCGCAGCCGGCCTCCGTGAGCACGCCCAGCAGGGCGTTGACGGGACCCAGGTCGCCCGTGTCCGCGATCCGGCGCGCGAGCGGGCGGACGTCGGCGTACCACTGCTCCTCCGGGAGCTGGGACAGTCGCCGGGCTGCGTGCCGTACCAATTCTTGGAGGCCTTCGTGCGGGAAGCGCGAGCCGACGCGGACCTGGAGGTGGGCCGGTGCCGGGGTGGTGTAGGCCGCGATGGCGGCCTCGTCGAGGACCTGGGGTGACAGCTGCGCGGGCTGGGGCCACCAGGCGTCGGCGGTGAAGAGCGGTAGCGGAGCCTGCTCGGGGCCGGCGGGCTCGACGGTGGGGACGTCGCGGCGCAGCGACCGGTAGGCGGCCTCGCGCACCGCGGCGATCGTGCTCTCGTCGTCCTCCGCGGTGGCCGGCGCGAACGGCCCGAGGAGCGCCACCACCAGGCCGGGGTGCGGCAGCGTCGGATCCTCCAGCGCGATCACCCGGGCGCACAGCTCGAGCTCGTGCCAGCGCAGCGCGGCCGGGTACGGCCGGCCCGGCGCGACCCAGCCGAGCTGCACCGGCTCGCTGGTGGCCGGCTCGCGCAGGCCGAGCGCCTGCTCCCCGGTGACCAGGTCGAGGTCGAGCACGAGCCCGTAACCGCCGGTGACGGGCAGGCTGATCCGCAACTCTGCGGGATCGGGGTCGGGGTCGGCGGTCGCGCTCTCATCCGCCCACAGGAAGGACCAGAACCGGGGATCCTCGCTGAGGCGACGCAGCGCCTCGGGTACGGGCACGGCCCCATCCTGCCCCATCCGGCGCCCTCCGGCCGAAGGCCGTCCTGCCCGTCACCCGCCCGGCCGAGGGCCGCCCCGCCTGCGCCCGACGGCCCGGCTGGAGGTGGCGGCGTCCGTGACTGGCGGCCCGGCTGGAGGGGGCGCCGCCTGTGGCCGGCGGCCCGGCTGAGGGCGGCCCCACCCACCACCCACGGGCGGATGCGTGACTGGATACCCTGGTCGTCCCATGTCTGTGTTGAATACGGCCCAGCGCAACGCCGTCCAGGAGCTGCTGCGGGTCTCCCCCGTCGCCGACGAGCTGGGGCGCCGCTTCGGTGCCGCCGGCCATGAGCTGCACCTGGTGGGTGGCTCGGTGCGGGACGCGCTGCTCGGCCGACTCGGCGACGACCTGGACTTCTGCACCGATGCCCGGCCGGAGCAGACCCTGGCGGTCGTCAAGGGGTGGGCGGACGCCATCTGGGAGACGGGCCGCGAGTTCGGCACGATCGGGGTCCAGAAGAACGGCCTGCGCCTGGAGATCACGACGTACCGCGCGGAGGCGTACGACGGGGTGACCCGCAACCCGGTCGTGGAGTACGGCGACAACCTCCTCGACGACCTGCGCCGCCGCGACTTCACGATCAACGCGATGGCGGTCAGCCTGCCGGGTCACGTCTTCACCGACCCGTACGGCGGTCTCGAGGATCTCGCCGCGGGCCTGATCCGGACGCCGTCGCGGCCCGAGGAGTCGTTCGGCGACGATCCACTTCGGATGCTGCGCGCGGCCCGGTTCGCGGCGAAGCTCCGGTTCACTGTGGACCCCGCCGTGCTGACCGCGATGCGGGAGATGGCGGCCGATCTCGACCGGATCACCGCCGAGCGCATCCGCGACGAGTTCACCAAGCTCCTGTGCGGCATCGACCCGGTCGGCGGCCTGCGCCTGCTCGTCGACACCGGGCTCGCCGACCGCTTCCTCCCGGAGTTGTCCGGGCTCAAGCTGGAGATCGACGAGCACGCCCAGCACAAGGACGTGTACGAGCACACGCTGATCGTGGTCGCCAACGCCGTGCGCCTCGAGGGCGACGCCGGCCCGGACTTCATCCTCCGGATGGCCGCGCTGATGCACGACGTGGGCAAACCCGCGACCAAGGCGGTGGGCCGGGACGGGCGGGTCAGCTTCCACCACCACGAGGTGGTCGGCGCGCGGCTGACCAAGCAGCGCATGAAGGCGATGAAATACCCGAAGGACGTCATCTCCGACGTGGTCGGCCTGGTCGCGCTGCACCTGCGCTTCTACGGGTACGGCCGCGGCGAGTGGACCGACTCGGCCGTGCGCCGCTACGTCACGGATGCCGGGCCGCTGCTGCCCCGCCTGCACAAGCTCACCCGTTCGGACTGCACGACACGGAACAGGCGCAAGGCGGCGGCGCTGGCCGCCGACTACGACGCCCTGGAGGAGCGGATCGCCCGGATCCAGGAGGAGGAGGACCTCGCGCGGGTCCGCCCCGACCTGGACGGCAACGCGATCATGGAGCTGCTCGGTGTGCCGCCCGGGCCGATCGTCGGCCAGGCGTGGCGGCACCTGAAGGAGCTGCGGCTCGACCGGGGGCCGCTCCCCCGCGACGAGGCCGAGGCCGAGCTGCTGCGCTGGGCCCGCGAGCACGGCCACATCTCCTAGTTGTCGTACCCCGGGGGCACAATCGGGGCGTGCGGCTGCTTCTGGAAACCCCCATCGGTCCGCTCGGCGTCGACCTCGACGGCGAGACGGTGGTCGGCGTGCGGTTCGGTGCGTCGCCGGCCTGGGCGTCCACGACCGGGGACCCGGCTGCCCAGCGTGTGCTGGCGGAGCTCGGCGGCTATTTCTCCGGCACGGTCACGGAGTTCTCGGTCCCGGTGGAGCTGCGCGGCGGGTCGGATTTCGAGCGCGCGGTGTGGGGGCAGATCGCTGTGATTCCGTACGGCGAGATGCGCACGTACGGGGCCATCGCGACGGCGCTGGGTGATCCGGGGGCGGCCCGAGCCGTGGGGACGGCGTGCAATCGCAATCCCGTGCCGGTCATCGTGCCGTGCCATCGGGTGGTCGGCGCCGGTGGCAAACTCGTCGGATTCGGTGGCGGGCTACCCCGGAAACGGCAACTGCTGGAGCTGGAAGCCCGGGTCGCGCTGGAACGCGCCTGGAGTTGAGCGGTGGCGGTCCGGCAAACCGGAATTCCGGAGTGGGCGGCCCGCTGAATCAGTCGGACCACCGCACCCCGGAATCAGTGACCTTTCGAACCGGGCATCGAGCCCCGGCGGCCGCCGGGCCCGGCCTCGCCACGGTGAGAAAGGTCGGTCAGAGCGGCCGGATATGGCCGCCCGGGCTCGCCGCGATGCGGAAGCTCTGGTCAGAGCGGCCGGATGTTGCCGGCCTGCGGGCCCTTCTGCCCGGGGATGACGTCGAATTCCACCCGCTGGTTCTCCTCGAGGCTGCGGTAACCGTCCGCCGCGATGGCCGAGAAGTGGGCGAACACGTCGGCGCCGCCCCCGTCCTGGGTGATGAAACCGAAGCCCTTGTCGGCGTTGAACCATTTGACGGTGCCGGAAGCCATGTCGTCTCCTTCGCAGGCGATCAGGATGCCGCACCCTGCGGAATCCCGTGTCGTCGATTTGATCAACCGCGTCCGGAAGACGGGAACGCAAAAAAGCGCCTCACGGGTTCGGATACCCATCAGGCGCTGCCAACGTCTACGGAAATCAAAACTGCAACCGGGCCACCGTAGCACCGTTTCGCCCCGACAGCCGGTTGCCGTGTTTTTCGTCGCCCGCGTCGCCGGAAACGATGGACGCGCTCATTCCGGTCCGGTACGGCCCTCGGTGTCAGGCCGCAGGGGTGGAAAGAACTATTTGCCCTCTTTGGTATCGACGGGCCGGATTGTACCGGGCGCCCTGACCTCAGCGCCTTACACCTTGAGGGTGTCCTTCGTCCGCAGGGCTTGCGGTGGCGGTGTTTTGTTCCACGGGAACAACTCGTGCGGTCAGATTTACTTCGCCGGGTCAGGCCGTTGTCCGCCGGGTGCAGGGACGGTTGTTATGTGGCTGTTATCAAAGCTCTCCGGACCGGCGCACTGCGTGCCGTCGAAGCGATCACGACACCGCTGGTCCCCGCCGACTACCTCGACGCCGTCGCCCCCCTGCGCAACCCGCGGGTGCTGCGCGCCCGGGTCGAGGCGGTACGGCCGGAGACGGCTGACAGCGCCACCCTGCTCCTCAAGCCCGGCGTCGGCTGGGCCACGCACGTACCCGGCCAGTACGTCCGCCTGGGCGTGGACGTCGACGGCGTACGGCTGTGGCGCTCGTACTCGCTGACCAGCCTGGCCGGGCGTCGCGACGGCCGCATCTGCGTCACCGTGACCGCCGTACCCGGCGGAGCCGTGAGCACTTACCTCGTACGCCGGGCCCGCCGGGGCATGCTCGTGCACCTGGACCGGCCGGCCGGCGAGTTCGTCCTGCCCGGCCCGCTGCCGGCGAAGACGCTGTTCGTGACCGCCGGCAGCGGCATCACCCCGGTCATGGGCATGCTGCGCAACCACCTGTCCGGCCTGTCCGACGTGGTCGTGGTGCACTCGGCGCGTACGCGTGAGGCGGCGGTCTTCGGCGGCGAGCTCCGCGCCCTGGCCGCCCACGGTCGCATCCGGCTCGTCGAGCGGCACACCGGCGCCGACGGGCGGATCAAGCCGGCCGATCTCGACGAGCTGGTGCCCGACCTGTTCGAGCGGCACACCTGGGCCTGCGGCCCCAACGAGCTGCTCGACGACCTGACCACGCACTGGGCCGACGCGGGAGCGGAAAACCTGCTGCATGTCGAGCGGTTCCGCCCGGCGGTGACCGTCAGCGGCGAAGGTGGCACCGTGACGTTCACCCGTACGGGCACCGTCGTGGAGACCGACGGCACCGTCCCGCTGCTCGACGCCGGCGAGGCCGCCGGCGTGCTCATGCCCTCCGGATGCCGCATGGGCATCTGTTTCAGCTGCGTGCTGCCGCTGCGCGAGGGCGCCGTGCGCGACCTGCGCGACGGGCAGCTCACCGTCGCCGAGCCCGGCGACAGCATCCCCGTCCAGACCTGCGTATCGGCCGCCGCCGGTCCTTGCCAGATCGACCTGTAGAAGAAGAGGACCGCCGTGACGACGATCCAGCACAAGAAGACGAACCCGATCGCCCACCTCACGCCCGAGGACATCGAGCAGATCGGCATCGAGCTCGACGCCATCCGCGACGAGGTCATGGGCAGCCGCGGCGAACGCGACGCCGCGTACATCCGGCGCATGATCAAAATTCAGCGCAGCCTGGACGTGGGCAGCCGGGCCGTGCTGCTCTTCTCGCTTTTCCCGCCGGCCTGGCTGATCGGCACCGCCGGCCTGTCGATCGCCAAGATCCTCGACAACATGGAGATCGGCCACAACATCCTGCACGGTCAGTGGGACTGGATGCGGGACCCGAAGATCCACTCGACGACGTGGGAGTGGGACTTCGCTTCCCCGGCGGAACAGTGGAAGCACTCGCACAACGAGTTGCACCACACGTACACCAACGTCATCGGGCGCGACAACGACCTCGGGTACGGCATCATGCGCGTCGACGAGGAGCAGCCGTGGACGCGGGCGTACCTCGGCCAGCCGTTCTACAACTTCCTCAACGCGTGCTTCTTCGACCTCGGCATCGCGGCGTACGACCTGGAACTCGGGCACAACCTCGCGACCAAGGAGCGGCGCCGGGATCCGAAGTTCCGGGCCGCGGTCCAGAAGGTCCGGCGCAAGATCGGCAAGCAGGCCCTCAAGGAGTACGTGATCCATCCGGCGCTGTCGGGCCCGTCGTTCCTGCACACGATCGCGGCCAACGCGACGGCGAACCTGGTCCGCAACCTGTGGAGCCACTCGGTGATCATGTGCGGTCACTTCCCCAACGGCGTCGAGACCTTCGAGAAGACCTCCATCGAAGGCGAGACCCGCGGCGAGTGGTACCTGCGGCAGATGCTCGGCTCGGCCAACATCAGCGGCAGCAAGCTGATGCACATCATGACCGGCAACCTGTCGCACCAGATCGAGCACCACCTCTTCCCCGACATGCCGAGCAACCGCTACGGCGAGATCGCCCCGAAGATCAAGGACCTCTTCCAGCGGTACGGGCTGTCGTACACGAGCGGTCCCCTGCCCAAGCAGGTCGCGTCCGCGTGGGCCAAGGTCATCCGGCTCTCCCTGCCGAACCGGCGCAAAGACGAGGTGGCCCGTGCCTCCGCCCCAGCCCCGCTGAAGGTGCGCGTCGCGGCCGACCGCTGGCGGCGTACCCCGGTTGCGGCGGCCGCGCCCGTCACCAGCGCGAGCTGACGTCGGGCCTCAGGGCCGCATCCGTTCGCACTTCGTGCGGTGATGACGCCGCTCGGAAGAATGTGCGGCATGACGGATACGACGGAACGCGGCAAGGGCGCCTGGGTGCGGACGGCGGTGCGGCTGCTGTTCGCCCCTGCGCTGGTGGGCGCGGTTGCGGCCGCCTGCACCGTACCGGTGGTGCAGTCGTTGTCCACCGCCGATTGCGTCCCTGATCCGGACGACCAGTTCGCGTGTCTCGGCGACGCGCTCGGCTCGCTTGCCGGGATCGCCTTTCTCCTGGCTGTGGTGACCGCGGTCTGCTGGGTGGTGCTGGCTCTGATCATCGGCTCCTGGCGCGCGCCGGCGGTGACGATGTTCGGCGGCATGATCGCCGCGACGGCAGTCTTCGTGCTGCGGTCGTACGTGGACCTCACCGCGGACGCGGCCACCGGATGGAGCGTCGCAACGACCGCCGTGAGCTTCGCCGGGGTCTCCGCGGTGCTGCTTCCGCGCCTCCCCACAGTCGCCCGGATCCTGCTCGGCGGCCTCTTGATGACCGTGGTCGTCTGGGCGTTCGTGATCCGGTTCTGAGGGCCCCGTCCACCACATGTCATCGCGGTGCCATCATCGTGATCGGGTGATTTCCCGGAGTAGTGGTCACGCTTCCTAACCTGCTGGTCCGCGCTGCCACGGGCGGCGCCCAACGGGTGGAAGAGGAGCCGTGACAGGGAGAAGACACAGGCGGCCGGGCCGGCGGATGCTGGCAACCGTGGCCGCGGTGGTGGTAGCCGTCGGTCCGGCGCTGGCAGGGATCGCGTCGGCGCCGGCCGAGGCAGCGCCCGCACCGGGACCGTCCTCGGAGACGGGCGGGCAGAACGCGCCGCCAATCAAGGACGACCCGAAGGCGCCCACGGCGGTCGCATCCGCGGATCGCGACCGATTGCTGGGCAGGAACTGGCGTACGTCCGCAGACCGGGCGTGGGCGACGAGCGGCGACGCGGACGGTTTCCACGTCCTCGCGGCCGAGGCGAGCACCGGCTACAGCTGGAAGACCGTCGCGAACCTGGCGGAACCGGGCTTCGAAGTGGACCAGTGGATCGGTAACGCGTGCCTGACGGCGTCCGGCCGACGACTCGTCGTCGTCTACGGTCCGCGGACCTTCACCAACGACGCCACGCTGTTCAACCGGGGAGCGTTCAGTGCGGTGGTGGACCTGGTCACCGGCGACGTCCACAAGTTGAACGTGCAGACCACGCTCGCGTACTACAACCCCGGCTGTGGGGCGGGCGAGAAGGCCGTGCTGACGCAGAATTCCGGGGACGCGGAGGACGAACCGGCTGAGGTGTCCGGAACGCGGTTGTTCAGCGTCGACGCCACGCGCGGCAGCGTCGCCGCACCGGTCCGGGTCGCGTCCGCGCTCACCTCCGCCGTGCCGACCCGCGGCGGCATCGTGGCCGCCGCCTCCGGCGGACTGGTCCGCGTCGGCACGGACGGCTCGACGAAGCGCATCGCTGCGGCACACGGCGTACCGTTCCGGCTGACCACGGACAAGGCCGGCGGCATCGTCTTCGGCGAGGCGGCCGGCGACGGCCGGATGCGGGTACGCCGGACGACGGGCGACTCCGCCGCGCCGGCCACCCTGGCGGAGGGCCCCCTGACGGACCTCAGCCTGACCGCGGGCGCCGGCGGGCGGGTCTTCCTCACCGGCACGCCGACGAGGGTCGTCGGCCTCCCCGCCGGCATCAGCCGCCTGGAAGTGCCGGTCGGCTCTCGGGTCTCATCGCTCGGCGAGGTCGCGCTCACCCGGGTCGCGGACACGCCGGCCGTGGGCGCCCCGAACCCCGTGGCCGACGTGCGGATCGAGGCGCGCGTGCCGTCCTCGGGCGCCGATCTCGCCTTCGGCGTGCGGCCCCGGGCGGGCGTGGCGGACGAGGCCGCGGGCCGCGCGAGCAGCCCCGCGCTGGGAAGGGGCAGCGGCTCCGCCGGCAAACGAGCGGCGGCAGCGACGGGGAACCCCAACGATCCGGTGGACGACAACCGATGGTGCTCCGTGCCGCGCAACGACATCCACAACCAGGCGCTGCAACCGAAGCCGCGGCAGGTCGAGTGGGCCGTCGACCAGGCCATCACCAACTCGCTGTACGTCAGCCGACCGGCGAATTGGAAGAACCTGGGGATGCCGGCGTACACCCCGCAAGGGCTCTTCCCGCCCCGGCCGCTCAACGGCGGTGGCCGGGTGCCGGCGCAGGTCTTCCTCGGCGTGATCGCCCAGGAGTCGAACATGTGGCAGGCCGCCCGCTTCGCGCTCCCGGGCGTCACCGCGAATCCGCTGATCGGCAACTTCTACGGGCGTACGTCCGACAGCGGCTCGGAAGCGTGGAGCGTCCACTGGGAGAAGGCGGACTGCGGCTACGGCGTCTCGCAGGTCACCGACGGCATGCGGCTGGCCGGGCACGCCAAGGAGAACGAGGTGCTGCTGCCGTACCAGACGCAACGCGCGGTGGCGCTGGACTTCGCCGCCAACGTGGCTGCCGGCCTGCAGATCCTGCAGGACAAGTGGAACCAGACCCGTGCCGCGGGGATGACCATCAACAACGGCGACCCGTCGCGGATCGAGAACTGGTTCTACGCGTTGTGGGCCTACAACAGCGGCTTCCACCCGACCACCACCGACGGTTCCCCGTGGGGTGTCGGATGGGGGAACAACCCGATCAATCCCAACTACGACCAGCAGCGGAAGCCGTTCCGGGAGGCGCCGTACAACACCGACGCCAAGACTCCTCAGTACTGGCCGTACCAGGAGAAGGTCATCGGCTGGGCGGGGCATCCCGTCGAGATCCCGGAGTCCGAGGACGTCGAGGTGGCCGGTTTCCGGGCCGCGTGGTGGTCGAGCGAGGCCGCGAGGGCCAAGGCCAAGCCGGATACGAAGCTCTTCTGCGACGCGTCGAACGACTGTTACCCGGGGCAGTTGAACCAGCCCAACGACCCGGACACCCAGTACGAGCCGAAGGGTCCGTGCGCCCACCAGAACGCCAAGGGCGAGTTCGACCTCAAATGCTGGTTCCACAAACCCATGTCGTGGCAGATGGGGCCGAACAACCAATGTGACTGCGGCAACGAGGTGCTGCGTTTCGACCCCGGGTACGCGTACCAGGAGGACGGCAACAGCTATCCGCCCGCCTGCGATCTGAACGGTCTTCCGGCCGGTGCGATGGTCATCGACGATGTGCCCACGGGTACGGAGCCGATCCGGGCCGGCTGTTCGCCACGGTGGACCAACGCCGGCTCCTTCGGCCTGACATTCACCGCCGACTCGTTGGGCGAGTTCGGATCGAAGATCAATTTCCATCAGATCGGCGGTGGCTTCGGTGCGCACTTCTGGTCGGCCTACACCTATCCCGCCGGCTGGTACGAGAACCTCAAGGTCACCGGCACCTGGAAGATCAACCCGACCGGCAAGTGGACCCGGGTGTTCGTCCACGTACCCGATCAGGGCGCGTACAACAGGCAGTCCGACTATCAGATCTACCTACCGGGCCAGAACAAGCCGACCCACCACCGGTCGATCCCCACGCGATGGCAGAAGAACACGTGGCTCGATCTCGGGGTGTTCGACTTTCGGGGCGCCGGCACGCCGAAGGTCGAGCTCTCGAACATCACGAAGGACGGCAGCGGCGATCACAAGATCGTGTGGGATGCGATCGCCGTGCAGCCGCTCGCCTCGAAGCCGAAGAATTTCGTCGTGGCGATGGGCGACTCCTTCTCGTCGGGAGACGGCGGTGACAGCTACAGCCGCGTCTCCGATCAGTACGCCGACGACAGCCTGTTCAAGAACTCGTGCCGGCGCAGCCCGAACGCGTGGAGCCGGAAGGTGGTCATCCCCGGGACGCCGGATCAGAAGTCGATCGGCGCGCTTTCGGATGCCCGTGATCCCAATCTCGATTTCCACCACATCGCGTGTTCCGGGGCGCAGACCCACCAGCTGATGGCGACGACGACGCTGTCGGGGGCCCCAGCCGTCGCCAACGCCTCCGGCAATCTGCCGCGGGATACGACCAACGGTGAGCAGACCCAGATCGACCAGGGCTTCCTGGACGAGAACACCACGCTGGTGATGCTCACCATCGGCGGCAACGACGCGGGCTGGACTGAGTTGTTCGAGCCGTGCCTGAAGGACAACTGCACGGCGGACGGCTACAAGCTGCCCGGGCACAGCCAGCCCATGAAGACCGAGGTGCAGGCGAAGTTGAGCGGCCCGGTGGCCAGCGACGTCCGGCGGGTGATGAAGGAGATCCGGGAGCGTGCTCCGAACGCACAGATCCTGCTCGCCGGATATCCGCAGATCCTCAAGGACGACACGACGACGGTCTGGTACACGGGACCCATTCCGGCGCTTCTCGGCTACGGGCTCGACATCGACGAGTCGGCGTGGATGAACGACATGGCCCGGGTGATGGCGACCAACGTGCTGTACTCGGACTCCGCCAACAGGATCAACGGCATGGACATCCGCGCCGACTTCCACGGCCACGAGCTCGGCAACGTGCTCGACACCACGGAGGACTGGTTGCATTTCCTGCGTCCGGGCGACTACTTCGACGTGACGAAGGACGACGACGGGGAGAAGAACGACGCCGTCGTCGGCGGCGGGAGCATGCACCCCAACATCGCGGGCTATGCGGCCTACGGACGCGCCGCCTCGGACCGATTGGGGGTCCTCGGATACACCTACCAGTGATCGCCGTTCGGTGATCGCCATCGGCGGTCGACCGGCGCTGTGCCCGGTCCGGTTTCGGCCGGGCCGGGCACGTCGCATTCGACGACCGGTCCTGTCATCGGTGTCTCATCGGCGCCGTCGTCCGTGGTAACGCGACGATGACGGGCCGCCCTAACGTTCCCCTCGTCATTCGCTTTCTGCAGGTACCTGCACGGGGAGGAATCTCAATGAAACACCGTTTCAAAGCCGTCAGAAATGCGCTGGCAGCAGCAGCCGTCGCTGCCTCGCTGCTGACGATCAACCCGGCCGCCGCGCTGGCCGAGCCGGGCGCGGACCCGGCCACCGCCTCCGATGCCACGAAGTCGCTCGCCGAGATCACCGGCCTGCCGACAACGGTCACCACGCTGGCTGACGGGGTCGTCCTGGAGGCGGTGGATCCCGAGGCCGCCGCGGCGTACGAGGCGCAGCTCGCGCCGGACTCCTATCCGTGCAACAGCGCTTGCGACGACAAGTCGCCCTACTACATCTGGCACCCGCCGGGCGGGCCGTCGGAGTACTTCAGCTGCGTGGAGGGGTCCTACCCGAAGTACTCGCTGTTCAGCGGCAACGACCGGGTCTACCTGCAGTACAGCCCTCGGTGCCGAAGTGTCTGGGCCCGCGGCCCGCACGCCTACAACTTCGTCGTGCGCAGCTGGGACGGCAGCAGCCTGCGGAAGCAGCGGTACACGGAGAGCGTCTCCAGCAGCGGCGACATGTCCTACGTCTACACCGTGATGCTCAACGACAAGAACCTCAAGGCCGATGTCTGCAGCGGTGGGGCCAGCGGCCCGGTGACCTCGCACTGCACCGCCAAGTTCTGATCGGACGGAATCCCGCGCCGGGCGACACGGTCGAACCGTGTCGCCCGGCCTCGTCGTGCGCCGTTCCGCCCGTACCCAATGGCATTGAAGATTTACGATGCGTGATCTAGCATGCGTGCGGGGGCGCCGGAGTACGGGGGAAAACTTGATATATACGCTGCTGGGTCCAGTGACGGCGATCTCACACAACGGCGATCATCTCCCGATCGGCCACGGACGACCCCAGAAAATCCTTGCCGCTCTCCTGCTCGATGCCAACGGGTTCGTCTCGACGGACCGGCTCATCGACGTCATCTGGGCCGACGAACCGCCGGCCACGGCGCGGCAGCAGATCCAGAACTCGATCGGGATGCTCAAGTCGGCGCTCACGACGGTGGCCGGCGCTTGCCGCATCCGGCGCAGGGCGTCGGCCTACACCATGCAGGTGGACGAGAGCGAGATCGACAGCTATGTCTTCCGGCAGATCTGTGCGCGGGCCGGCGTCGAAGCCGAGCGGGGCGAGGTCGCACGGGCGGCTGAGCACCTCGAGCAGGCCCTCGACCTCTGGAGCGGGGCGGCCCTGCAGGACGTCGACTCCACCACGCTCGCTGTCAACGCCGAAGAACTCGAGGAGCAGCGGATGCGGGCCTGCCTCGCTCTCCTCCGGATGCGCTTCCAGCAGGGCCGGCACGCCGAGATGGTCGAGCGGCTGACCGGTTGGACGGCCCGGCACCCGTACCACGAGGTGCTGCATCGAGCCCTTGCCGAGGCTCTGCACCGGAGCTCGCGCAACGGCGATGCCGTACAAGTCCTCGCCGAACTGCGGGCACGGCTGGACTCGGAGCTCGACATCGGTCCCGAAGCGGCCACCCGGGAGCTGGAACATCGTCTCCGCGGCGTCCACGGCCGCGGCGCGGCGGTGCAGGAGAACATCGGGGTGCGCGAGCTGACCGAAGCCCTCCGCGACGTGGCCCAGCAGTTGTTCATCGTCACCCGTGCCCTGAAGGAGCTGCACCGGCCCCGGCTCTGACCGTCGCCAGGCACGGCGAAGGGCCGGATCGCGAGGGCGATCCGGCCCTTCGCCGTGAGCTCAGCGCTCGACGTCGCCCTTGATGAAGGCCTCCACGGCCTCCTTGGCGTCGTGGTCGTTGTACTGCACCGGCGGGCTCTTCATGAAGTACGAGCTGGCCGAGAGGATCGGGCCACCGATGCCGCGGTCCTTCGCGATCTTCGCGGCGCGCACCGCGTCGATGATCACGCCGGCCGAGTTCGGGGAGTCCCACACCTCGAGCTTGAGCTCGGCGGTCAGCGGGGTGTCGCCGAAGCTGCGGCCCTCGAGCCGGATGTAGGCCCACTTGCGGTCGTCGAGCCACGGCACGTGGTCCGACGGGCCGATGTGCACGTCGCTCTTGACCATCTCGTGCGGGATCTGCGAGGTGACCGACTGGGTCTTCGAGATCTTCTTCGAGACCAGGCGGCTGCGCTCGAGCATGTTCATGAAGTCCATGTTGCCGCCGAAGTTGAGCTGGTACGTGCGCAGCAGCTCGACCCCGCGGTCCTCGAACAGCTTGGCGAGCGCGCGGTGCACGATCGTCGCGCCGACCTGGCTCTTGATGTCGTCGCCGACGATCGGCAGGCCCGCGTCCTCGAACTTCTTCGCCCAGACCGGGTCCGAGGCGATGAAGACGGGCAGGGCGTTGACGAACGCGCAGCCGGCGTCGATCGCGGCCTGCGCGTAGAACTTGTCGGCCTCCTCGGAACCCACCGGCAGGTACGAGACGACGACGTCGACCTCGGCGTCCTTGAGGGCCTTGACGACGTCGACCGGCTCGGCCGACGACTCCTCGATGATCTCGCGGTAGTACGTGCCCAGACCGTCGAAGGTCGGTCCACGCTGGACGGTCACCCCGGTCGGCGGCACGTCGGTGAGCTTGATCGTGTTGTTCTCGCTGGCGACGATCGCCTCGGCCAGGTCCATGCCGACCTTCTTGGCGTCCACATCGAACGCCGCGACGAACTTCACGTCGTTGACGTGGTAGTCGCCGAAGGTCACGTGCATGAGACCCGGAACGCGGTCGTTCGGGTCGGCGTCCCGGTAGTACTCCACGCCCTGCACGAGGGACGAGGCGCAGTTACCCACACCGACGATGGCGACGCGGACGGAGCCCATCGCGTTTGCCTCCTTGTTCATCACGGCCGGTCCCGATGCGGAGCCGGTTCTTCGGGGGGTGCTTCCGCAGCCGGTCCGGCTGCGGGATCGGAAGTGCCACCCGTCGCGGCGGACGGGGTACGGCCGGAGCGCTCGTTCGTGATGAGCTCCTCCAGCCATCGGACCTCGCGCTCACACGCGTCCAGCCCGTGGCGCTGCAGTTCGAGGGTGTACGCGTCGAGCCGGTCCCCGGCGCGAGCCAGCACGTCCCGCAGGCCTTCCCGGCGTTCCTCGATGCGACGGCGACGCCCCTCGAGGATGCGCAGCCGGGTCGCCCGGTCGGTCCGGGAGAAGAAGGTGAAGTGCACGCCGAAGCCGGCGTCGTCGTACGTCTCCGGGCCCGCCTGGGCCAGGAGGTCGGCGAAACGCTCTTTCCCCTCGGCAGTGATCTTGTAGACAATCCGGCCCCGTTTGCTCGTCATCGGCGGGACGATGTCGGTCTCGGTCGCCTGTTCGCTGATCCAGCCGGCGCTGTGCAGCCGCTTGAGGGTCGGATAGAGGGTGCCGTAGCTGATCGCCGCGCGCAGCGTGCCCAGCTTGGTGGCGAGCTCTTTGCGCAGCTCGTACCCGTGCATCGGGGCCTCCTGGAGGAGGCCGAGGATCGCCAGTTCCAGCACCGGGCCACCTCCCTGCCGTTGATCTACCGGGTAATCGCTGCGATGTATCGGGCCGATACATCGCAACCGTAGGTCGGCGCGTGGCGTACCGCAAGGCCGGGCCTGTAGCGCAGTCGCCGCGCCACGCTGTGTGATGGCTGTCGCCGTTCCGGACCGGACCGCGTACTCTCTTCGCCATGCGCACGCAGCGGCAGGTCGTCGACTACTCGCTACAGAAGCGAGCGCTGCTGCGTGACGTGCACAACGGCAAGGTCGGGACCCTCGAGGTCTGCGATGCCTCGCCGTACCTGAGAAACGCAGCCCGGTTCCACGGCGAACCGACCGACGAGCGTTGCCCGGTCTGCCGCCGCGACAACCTCACCCTGGTCCACTACATCTACGGCGACGAGCTGAAGCAGTCCGCCGGTCAGGCCCGCAAGCTCGCCGAGCTGCCGGTCCTGGCGATGACGCTGCGTGAGTTCCAAGTCTTCGTGGTCGAGGTGTGCCAGTCCTGCGCGTGGAACCATCTGATCGAGCAGTACCTGCTCGGCAGGGACGCGCTGAAAGCCGACGAACTGGACAACGGCGCGGCCGCAGCCGCCGCGTCCGCCTCGGGCCGCCACCGCGAGACAGGGTCGTCGTCACATCGCCGGGAGGGCCGACAGTGATCGCCCTCAACGTCGCTAACGTTGACGCGACCCCGACCGACACGGGCATCCAGCGCCGCAATCGGTCATTCTTGACATCCGACAGGGCGG
The DNA here is from genome assembly GCF_040677315.1 of Actinoplanes sp. NPDC049316. Taxonomy (NCBI): domain Bacteria; kingdom Bacillati; phylum Actinomycetota; class Actinomycetes; order Micromonosporales; family Micromonosporaceae; genus Actinoplanes; species Actinoplanes sp. NPDC049316. Next base: position 21,534 of record NZ_JBFAQM010000011.1, read on the forward strand.
CTGCGGGGATGCAGCCCAGAATGTCCGCTCGTGGCCCAGCCGGCGGGAGCCCCTCCAGGGCTCCCCGGGCGCGCCACCGCGACCGGTAGGTGTAACCGAATGAACTCGTACGGCGATCCGCAGTCTGCACGCGCCCGGGCCCGAGTGCCCGGGCCGTCCGCTGCTTCCACGCCTGACGACGACCCGTCCGGCTACGACGAACGCCCCGCGCCCGACGCCTATCGGCGCCCGGCCGGCGGCCGTGCCTCCGTCAGCGGCGCCGTGCCCCGCGGCGCGGCCTCCGTCGGCTCCGCCTCGGTGGCCGGCCGCGCCGCCCCGGCAGGCGCCGGCCGCGCGTCCGTGGGCGCCGGCACCGGTGCCGTGGGTGCGCGCGCGTCGGTCGGCGGCCGCGCCTCCGTGGGTACGGCGTCCGCCGCCGGCGCCGGTGGACGGGCCTCCGTGGCCCGCGCCGCCGTCCGCCCCGTCTCGCCCGCGGTCGGCGGAGGCGGCAACATCGACCTCGGCGACCCGTCCGGCAACGGCAAGCGTGGCAGCGCCGCGAAGATCCTCACCAAGGCGGCCAAGAAGCGGCGGCGCACCAACATCCTGACCGCCGCCGCCGCGGTTCTGGTGATCCTGCTGGGCGCCGGCGTGGTCGGCGGCACCTACCTCTGGGACGACGTCGACCTCCCGGCTCAGAAGACCGAGATCCAGACCAACGTCATCCTCGACGAGTCGGGCAACGTGCTGGCGCGGCTCGGCGAGCAGAACCGCACGATCGTGCCGCAGCCGAAGATCAACATGATCGTGCAGCACGCTGTCGCCGCGGCCGAGGACAAGAACTTCTACCGCCACAACGGCATCGACATGAAGGGCATCGTCCGCGCCGCGTGGAACAACTTCACCGGTGGCAGCACCCAGGGCGCGTCGACGATCACGCAGCAGTACGCCCGGCATGCCGCGGACCTCAAGGCCATCAGCTACAACCGCAAGCTCCGTGAGGCCGTTCTCGCCCGCAAGCTCGAGGGCAAATACAAGAAGAACGAGATCATGGGCATGTACCTGAACTACATCTACCTCGGTGAGGGCAGGTACGGCATCGAGGCGGCGGCGCAGGGCTACTTCGGCAAGTCGGTGATGACGCCCAAGGACCAGAAGAACGCGATCACGCCGTACGAGGCGGCCGTGCTCGCCTCGATCATCAAGCAGCCCGAGCCCGACCCGAACGGCGGCCACAAGGGGTACGACCCCAACTACAACTTCCAGGCGGCGAAAGACCGCTGGGAGTACACGATGAAGAACATGCTCGAGGAGAAGTGGATCTCTCCCGAGGTGTACGCGGCCCGCAAGTACCCGAAGGTCAAGCCGCCCTCGAAGGGTGGCTGCAAGACGTGTGCCGCGGACAAGCCGGTCGGCATGATCATGCGCCACGTCAATGCCGAGCTGCGCGAGATGGGCATCAGCGAGACCGAGTTCCAGCGCGGCGGCTACACGGTCACGACGACCATCAACCCCGAGGTGCAGAAGGCCGCCGAGGAGGCCGGCTCGCGCAAGAGCGACGAGTCGCCGATGCACGAGAAGCCGAAGTCCTACCAGGCCGCGGTCATCGGCATCGATCCGACCAACGGCCGGGTGCTCGGTTACTACGCCGGTGACGACCCCAACGGCACCGACTACGGCAGCTACATGAACGGCGACGGCACCGGCTTCAGCGGCCGCGGGCAGTCCCCCGGCTCGACGTTCAAGATCTACACGCTGGCCGCCGGCCTGCGGGAGAACATCTCGTTCGACACGATCTGGGACAGCACCAAGAAGCGCGAAGGCGGCCGGGAGATCAACAACGCCGGTGCGGATCCGGGTTCGCTGTGTGGCGGCAAGATTCGGAACTGTGATCTCGAGACGGCGACGATCAAGTCGTACAACTTCCCGTTCTACTGGATCGCCGACGGCATCGGCCGGGACAAGGTCATCGCGGCCGCTCGCGATGCCGGCATCCAGCACATGTGGCCCGACAGCGACAAGCTGCCGGTCGTGGACCTGAACGACACCGACAAGTCCACGTGGATGAAGAAGGGCTACTTCGACAACGAGGTCGCCTTCGGTCAGTACCACGTCGTGCCGCTCGAGCACGCCGAGGGCGTCGCGACGATCGTCAACCAGGGCATCCGCAACAAGGTCCACTTCATCAAGTCGGTGAAGGCGGTCGACCCGGACACGGGCAAGAAGAAGGTCGTCAAGTCCGAGAAGCTGGCCCCGAAGCGGGTCTTCGACAAGGACCAGATGTCCAACCTCTCCGGCGTCATGGCGAAGATCCCGGGGCACGCCAACAACACCCTGCGCAACGGCCGCCCGGCGATCGCCAAGTCCGGCACCTGGGAGTTCGACGACGGCAAGGACAACCACACCGGTAGCGGTGACACCTGGTTCGTCGGCGGCATCCCGCAGCTCGCCGCCACGGTGTGGGTCGGTGGCGCCAGGAACAAGGTCGAGCTCAAGGACGGCAACAGCGACATGTTCGGCTCCGGCACGCCGGCGGCCATCTGGGAGAAGTTCATCAACAGCGTCACCAAGGCGCTGGACATGAAGCAGGAAAGCTTCCCGGACCGCGTCCGTACCGGCGACCCGAACAGCCCGTACGCGAACGGCGTGGCCCCGCCGCCTCCGCCGCCGACCCAGGAGCAGCAGCCGCCGGACCAGAGCTTCATCTGCCGGATCGCGCCCCAGCAGTGCCAGAACGGCGACAACGGCAATGGCAACGGCAACGGCAACAACGACGGCAACAACACCGACGGCAACGGCGGACAGAACGACGGCGGCGACCAGAACACGCTGCCCGGCGGCACACCCGGCGGCACCGGACCCGGCATAGGTGGCGGCCAGACCGGCGACAATCAGAACGGCGGCGGCTGACCGTACGCGAATCCACGCCGGACCGGCGCTCACCCCTGGAGGTGGGCGCCGGTCCGTTTTCCCCGGGTGCCGGCGCCTTCCCTGGGTGCCGGCGCTTCCCGCGTGCCGGCGCCTTCCCTGGGTGCCGGCGCCTTCCCCGGTGCCGGCGCCTTCCCCGGTGCCGGCGCCTTCCCCGGTGCCAGCGCGGCGTCCGGCCAGGACGTGGATGGTTTCCCCGCAGGGGTGGGGACCGTCACTTCGGACCCGGAATGCGGCATGATGCGGAGTCATGAGCGCGACTTCGCCGTCGGACACCGACCGGACCGACCTGCCCGCCGAGTCCGACGGCTTCGTCCGCGGACTCTCGCAGGCCATCGGCGGCCCGATCGGTGAACACGCCGTCCGGCCCGGCGCCCGGCGCGGAGGCTTCTGGACCGCGCAGCGGATCATCCTGGCGCTGGTCTGCCTGACGCTCGCGTTCAGCTGGGTGCAGAAGTCGCCCTGCCAGGACGGCGACTGGCAGAAGAACGTCCAGTACACGCGGTTCTGCTACACCGACGTGCTGGCGCTCTACTACGCCGAAGGGCTCAACGAGGGCAAGGTGCCGTACCGCGACCACCCGGTCGAGTACCCGGTCGTCACCGGCTACTTCATGGGTGCGCTCGGCCTGCCCGTGCACGCCCTCGGCCAGAAGTATCCGGAGATCAACCAGGGCAAGTGGTTCTACAACGCCAACGCGCTCGTCCTGTCCATCCTGGCGGTCGCGTCGGCGGCGGTCATCCTGGCCCTGCGCCGCCGCCGGCCGTGGGACGCCGCGATCTTCGCCCTCTCCCCGATCCTGCTGGTCACCGCGACGGTCAACTGGGACTTCCTCGCGATCGGCCTGGCTATGTTCGGCATGCTCGCCTGGGCGCGGCGCCGGCCCTGGCTGGCGGGAATCCTCCTCGGCCTCGGCGGCGCCGCGAAACTGTGGCCGCTGTTCATCTTCGGGCCCCTCTTCGTGCTCGCCCTGCGATCGCGGCGCCTTCAGGCCTTCTGGGCCGCCGTGGCCACCGCGGTCGGTGCCTGGCTGGCGGCCAACGTCCCGATCGCGATCCTGTACCCGGACAGCTTCGCCCGCTTCTTCGACCTCAACCGCACCCGGCCCATCGACTGGGGCACGCTCTGGTACGTCGGCCGCTACCTCGACACCAAGTGGAACACCGGCGGCGCCGGCGACCAGGGTCCGTTCCAGTGGCTCAGCGACCACGTGCCGACGCTCAACGCCCTGTCGTACGCGCTGACGATCCTCGCCTGGATCGCCGTCGCCGTGCTCTGCGTGCTGGCACCCCGGCGCCCCCGCGTCGCGCAGGTGGCATTCCTCTTCGTGGCGATCTTTCTGATCTTCAGCAAGGTCTGGTCCCAGCAATACGTTCTCTGGCTCCTCCCGCTGATCGTCCTCGCCCGTCCCCGCTGGGGCGCGATCATCGCCTGGTCGGTGGCGGAGATCGGCTACTTCACCGCCTTCTACGCCGAACTTCTGGGAGCGGGCGGCAAGCCGGTCATCCCCGAGGGCACCTTCGTCCTGGCCTCCAGCCTGCGTCTGATCACGGTGGCCGTGCTGGTCGGGCTGGTGATCCGCGAGATCTGGCGGCCCGAACTGGACCCGGTCCGGAGCACGTACGAGGACGACCCGGACGGGGGCGTGCTCGACGGGGCCGGTGACGCCGGGTGGGTGACGTCCTTGCGGCGAGTGTTCCACGTGGAACCACGGGCCGCGCAGCCGGTCGAGGCGTCGCCGCCGCCCACGCCTGTGATGTAGCCGCCCACGCGTGTGGGGTAACCGCCCACGCCTCTGGGGTTACGGCTCTCCGTTGACCTCGGGCTGCGGCGGCCGGGGCTTGTTGACGGGCGTCGCTGCGTCCGGGCCGGCTCGCAGAACGAGTCGCAGCGCGGCGCGTTCTGCGACACGGTGACCGCGATGGTGCCCCAGGCGCACTCGCGTTCGGCTCGTCGACCGCTGCGTTGCGGTTCGTCGACCGGCTCGCAGCCGGCCCGGGTCAGCTGAGGCGGAACAGCACCGAGTTGTCGTCGAGGTCCTCGCGGGTGATGCCCAGGCTGTCGACCGGGAGATCGCCCGCGCGTTCCCACGGCGTACCCGCGGCCTGTGAGCGCAGCAGCAGCACCGTCCCGACGCCTTGCCCCCGCAGGTACTGGACGCTCGTCGCGTCGGGGAACGTCGTGACCGACCGGCGCAGTTCCGACTGCCTTCGCGGGGCGAAGCCGCCGCTGCCGTTCGCCAGCTGCTGGAAGCGCGTCGTCGACCACAGCATCACGGTCTGGTCGGTCAGCGACGCGGTGGGCAGCACCAGCATCGGACCGGCGACCGTACGCATCGCCGCGGGCTGCTCCGGGACGACCGGGTGAGCCGTCGCGTTCCAGGACTCGCCGACGACGAGCAGCAGCGGCACGAACGTCGCCAGCCGCAGCCAGGGTCCCGGCCCCGGCCACGGCGGGATCCGCGACGCGGCCAGGTGCTCGGCACGGCGTACGAACTCGGCGACCGCGCCGGCCGCCAGGATCGCGAGGAACAGGGTCACCCACACCATCAACCGGCCGGGAATGCGTACGCCGAAAGAGGCCGGCAGGTGCCCGAAGAGCGGAAGGTAGGTCCAGCGGCCCTCGAAGAAGGTCGTGCCCAGCGTGAACACCGCGCTGACCAGGACGGCGGCCAGCAGGAGCAGGCGTTGCCACATGCGCCAGACGGAGAAGACAAGCCCGACCAGCGCGAGGGCGTACAGCACGAATCCCGGCAGCAGGCTCATCTCGGCCGGCCACGCCAGCGACTGCCGGGCCACGGCGTGCGGCGCGCCCCAGATGCGCGACTCCGCAGGGCCGATCAGCAGGCTGCGTACGGGCGGCGAGAAGAACCCGATCTCCGTGCCGGCCGGCCCGGTGTCCGGCACCCGCAGGTACGCGACCGCGATGAGCGCGCCGACCCCCGCGACGATGAGCGCGCCGAGCAGGTCGGTGACGAGCAGGCGCCACCCCAGCACCGGTACGGGCGACCGCCGCCGCAGCCGCCGCACCAGCACGGCGCACCCCACGACCAGGATCAGCCCGGCGAGCACGTACGCGAACGGCAGCCCGAGCGGAAACCCGAGGCTGACCTGCCAGGTGGCCGCGACCCAGCCGGCCGCCGCCCACCCGGCGTGACGCCGTCCGGGGCGGAACCCGTACCGCAGTGACCACCCGTGCCCTCGCGCCAGCATCGCGAGGGCCAACGGGATCGCCCCGGCGGACACGATGTCGAGGTGCCCCTCCTGCGCGAGCCGCCACGGCGCGTACGCGAACGCGACAGCCCCGACCACCGCCCCGGTACGCCCGGCGCCCAGCTGCCGCACCAGCGCGTACCCGCCGATCGCCAGCAACGCATGCGCGAGCACGAACAGAATGTTGTACCGGAGCGTGGCGGCCAGCGGACCCTCGCCCAGCATTCCCGCGGGCGCGTACCCGAGCAGGCTGCTGCCGAAGGCGAAGCTGTACCGCTCGGGGAAGAACGCGTTCGCCTGCCACAACCGCGCCGGGTCGGTGATCAGGACATGCCCGGCCCACGACACCTGCCACGCCTGCCGGGACGGATCCCAGATGTCCTGCGGGACGGTATGCAGCGGATAGCGCAGCGTCGGCCACGTCAGCAGTACGGCCAGCAGCAGCGAACCGTAGACGACCAGGGCGTACTCGTGAATCAGCGCCCGGCCTGCGGCGCGCAGGGCCCGACGGAAGCGGCCGGGCTGGCGGTCCGGGGTCTCCGCGAAGGCCGTCCAGGGGTCGGGCGGGGCTCCGGGCGGGCGGGTCGTGGGCAGGGCGGGCTTGCGGCGGCGGAATCGGCCGGTGGTCGAGGCCGGCTCCGCCGGTGTGCCGGCTTCATCGGCGGGCGTGGCGGGCTGGCCGGGCGTTGCGCCGGTTCCGGCGGTAGGCGGGGTGGGCTGGCCGGGCGTTGCGCCGGGCTTGTCAGCGGACGAAGCCGGCAGGCCGGGCTTCTCTGCCGGTTGGACCGGCGCGCCCGGTTTGGCGGTGGACGAAGCCGGCGGCCCGGGCTTTTCGGCGGGCTGGATCGGCGCGCCCGGCTTCTCGGTGCGCGGGGCGGCAGCGCTCGTCTTGCCGGCGGGCGGGGCCGCCTCGCTCGGCGCGATGCCGGAGCCAGGGCCCTGCGTGCCGGACACGGGAGCGGGCTCCGGCTCGTCCTTCGGAAGGGCTTGTGGCGGCACGGCGGGGCGCAGCGCGTGCTTGCCCTCGGCACGCTCGGCCGCCTTGGCGGCCCGGCCGCGCCGCATCCCCGCCCATCGGCGGATCCTGGGCCTACTCCCCTCGCCGCGCTCGGACCCTCCGGCGCCGGTCTCGGCTTCCCCAGGGCCGGGTTCGCGGTCGCCGGCCGGCTGCGGCTTCCCCGCGGTGCCGGTCTCCGGCAAGGCGGCCTTGTGGACGTCAGCGGCACCAGGACTTCCAGCCGTCGCCTCGACGCCGGTGGCGTCAGGCTTCGCAGCGTTCGCCGGTGCCGCGTCGCGCCCGGCGCCCGCGGACTCGGGGACGCCCGGCCGGCCGGCCGCGCCCGCTTCGCCCGTCCCGGACCCATCCCGGGCGCCGACCTGCGGCTGCTCGGTCGTCATTCCGCTCCCTCGTGCCGCCGGTTTCAGCTGCCCGTCTGCTCGCGCTTCAAAGCCTCGCGCAACAGCGCGATGTCGGCGGCCTGGCCCTCGGCGCCGCCGGGGGTCTCGACGATCGCCGGGGCGCCCGCCGCACGGATGGCCGCCACCACCAACTCGGGGTCGATCTTGCCATTGCCGAGGTTGTCGTGCCGGTCGCGGCCCGAGTCGAAGGTGTCCTTGGAGTCGTTGGCGTGGATCAGGTCGATGCGGCCGGTGATCGCCTTGACCCGGTCGACGATGTCGAGCAGCTCCTCGCCGCCGGCGTGGGCGTGGCACGTGTCGAGGCAGAAGCCCGCCCCGAACTCGCCGACCGCGTCCCACAGGCGGGCCAGGTTGTCGAAGCGGCGGGCCATGGCGTTGTCGCCGCCGGCCGTGTTCTCGATGAGGATCGGCAGCGGAAGGCCGCCCTCCTTCTCCGCATACGCGAAGGTCTTGCGCCAATTGTCGAAACCGACCGCGACGTCGTCGCCGGCGTTGACGTGTCCACCGTGGACGATCAGCCCGCGGGCGCCGATCGCGGCGGCGGCGCGAGCGTGTGTCAGCAGCAGTTTGCGGCTCGGGATGCGGATGCGGTTGTTCAGCGTCGCCACGTTGATCACATATGGCGCATGGACGTAAACGTCCACGTCGGACGCTTGCAGCGCCTCGGCGTCGGGCCGGGCCGCCGGGGCTTTCCAGCCCTGCGGGTCGGCCAGGAAGAACTGGACGGCGTCGGCGCCGCGGGCGGCGGCTGCGTCGAGGGGATCGGCGGGATCGACATGGGCTCCGATGCGCATGGACCGAGCCTACGACGCGGGTACGACGCTCACCTTCCGTCGCGGGTACACCACCGAACGCGTCACCGGGGTCGACAAGACGTCGTTAATCGAAGGATCGCACGACGAATTGGGAGATGGTGGCATGTCGCGGCAAGTCCGACACCGGGTGACGGCGATCGTGATGGGCGGGTTTCTGCTGGGCGCGGCGGTCGTCTCCACGGGTACGGCGAACGCCGAGCAGGTCGAGGGAGGTGGCCGCCAGGTCGTGTTCGCGGGCGGCGGGATGCTCGGGCTGTCCTGCCGGTCCACCCCCTCGGTCGGGGCGATGACCGTGCCGGCGGAGAGCACCGTACGGGTGGTCAACCGCACCGGTCGCGGCGCGAACCTGATGCTGAACGGCGACTCCAAGGGGTCCATCCCGGACGACGGTTCGACCGAGGTCGTGTTCCGGCGCGGGACGACGGCCGTCACGCTCAACCCGAACTGCGCTCTCACCGATCAGGCGACTCCGGTGCTCGTCACGGCGACCCCTTCGCCGTCGGCCACGCCCAACCCGACCCCGGTGCCTCCTGGGGGCGACACCGACGGGGAGTCGTCCGCACCGAGCGGGCCGACTTCGCCGCCCGCCTCCGACGGTGGGGCGTCCGCGCCGGGATCCGGGTCCGTCACCACGCCTCCGCAGCGTCCGTCGCGGCCCGGCCCGGTCACCCGGCCGACGCTCAAGCCGCGCGACACGGTGATCGTGAATCGCGGCCGGGGGACTCAGTCCATGCCGCAGGGCGGCACGACGTCGCGTCTCAAGAACCGGACCACCACGGGTACGGCGCGAGCCGGCGTCCCGACGTTCTCCGGGATGCCCCCGGGTGAGGACAAGACGGTGCTCCCCGGCGTACCCACGGTGGATCTGTCGTCGGCTGCGACGCAGACGGCGCCCGCCCGGACGGCCGGACCGGCGACGCAGATGGCCGCGGCGGAGCCGGTCGCGGCGATGGAGCCGATGGCCGACTCCAGGCCGCTCGGCCTGCTCGCCGTGATCGCGAGCATCTGCGTGGCCGGGGTTGCGGCTGGAGCAATTCGGGCAATCGTGTCGCAACGTGCATCACGGACAAACATGGCGTAGACTGTCGGCCAGAAGCTCCGCGGGGCGGCCGTTCCAACCTCATCGGTGTGGTCGTTCCTCCCCAGGTCCCACCCAGCGAATGCGGACCGGACGCCCCGCGGCTCCACGAGGAGAGCCCCGTCGCCCAGACGGGGCTCTCTTTTTGGATGCCCAGCTCGGCGCGGGTATGCTGGCTCGGTTCGCAGTGACTCGCCGTGGGAGACAGTGCCCACGGTTTCTTTCTGCGACCGACACAAGACCTCCTGCCACGGAGAGACCGTGGCCGTTAAGCCCACAGGAGGTGAGAACGTCTTGCGTCATTACGAACTCATGGTGATCCTCGACCCTTCGCTCGAGGAGCGCACCGTCGCCCCGTCGCTCGACCAGTACCTGAACGTGATCAGGACCGCGGGCGGCTCGGTCGAGAAGCTCGACGTCTGGGGCCGTCGCCGGCTCTCGTTCGAGATCAACAAGAAGTCCGAGGGCATCTACGCCGTCGTGGACCTGCAGGCGACGCCCGAGGCCGTGGCGGAGCTGGACCGTCAGCTGCGGCTCAACGAGTCCATCCTGCGTACCAAGGTCATCCGGCCGGAGACCCGCTGACCCTCGTTTTTGTCGTAGGGCTCTGAGAGCCTGTGCGCGAACGAGAGAAGCGGCGAGGAGAAGATCATGGCAGGAGAAACCACCATCACGGTCGTCGGCAACCTGACCGACGACCCTGAGCTGCGCTTCACCCCTTCGGGTGCGGCGGTCGCCAAGTTCCGCATCGCCTCGACGCCGCGGACCTTGGATCGGCAATCGGGCGAGTGGAAAGACGGCGAGCCACTCTTCCTCGCGTGCAACATCTGGCGCGACGCCGCCGAGCACGTCGCCGAGTCGCTGCAGCGTGGCGCTCGGGTGATCGTGCAAGGCCGGCTGCGTCAGCGGTCCTACGAGACCCGCGAGGGCGAGAAGCGCACCGTCTACGAGCTCGAGGTCGACGAGATCGGCCCGTCCCTGCGCTACGCCACGGCGAAGGTGCAGAAGATGAACCGGTCCGGTGGCGGCGGAGGCGGCTTCGGTGGCGGCGGCGGTGGTGGCAGCCGGCAGGCCGGCGGTGGCGGCGGCGGGGGCGGCAACTCGTCCTCCTTCGACGACCCGTGGGCGACGGCGGCACCTGCCGGGAACAACCGCTCCGGCGGCGGCAGCTCCTCTTTCGACGACGAGCCTCCCTTCTAAGCCCCGCAACGGGCTTTCTTGAGTTCAGGAGTTAGAGCAATGGCCAAGGCTGCGGCACTGCGCAAGCCGAAGAAGAAGGTGAACCCGCTCGACAAGGACGGGATCACCTACATCGACTACAAGGACACCGCGCTCCTGCGGAAGTTCATCTCCGACCGCGGCAAGATCCGTGCCCGCCGCGTCACCGGTGTGACCTCCCAGCAGCAGCGGCAGATCGCCCGCGCGGTCAAGAACGCCCGCGAGATGGCGCTCCTGCCGTACACCGCGACGGCGCGCTGAGGGGAGGCACCAAGATGAAGATCATCCTCACCCAGGAGGTGTCGGGCCTCGGCACCCCCGGCGACATCGTCGAGGTCAAGAACGGCTACGGCCGCAACTACCTGCTGCCGCAGGGCTTCGCGATCCCGTGGAGCAAGGGCGCCGAGAAGCAGGTCACGGTCATCAAGCGGGCCCGCGACGCCCGCGAGATCCGCGACCTGGGCCAGGCCAACGAGGTCAAGGGCCAGCTCGAGGGCCTCAAGGTCACGCTGTCGGCCCGCTCCGGCAACGGCGGCCGCCTGTTCGGCTCGATCACCCCGGCGGAGATCGTCGACGCGGTCAAGGCCGCCGGCGGCCCGTCCCTCGACCGGCGCCGCCTCGAGCTGCCCGGCCACATCAAGACCACGGGCTCGTACAAGGTCCAGGTCAAGCTCCACCCCGAGGTGACCGCCGCGTTCCCCGTGAACGTCGTCGCCGCCAAGTAACACCAGCGCCACGAAAGCGCGCCACCCTCCGGGGCGGCGCGCTTTCCGCTTTTCCCGGTCCCGCCCGGTGCAGATCCGGCCGCTGTCACACGTACGGCGCCACCGGCGAAGCCTCCCGCAGCGTGGCCGGATGCGCCCACGGCCAAGAACCACGGCTCTGTGGGGCCGCCGAGAGTCACGTGGCCTGTGGCTGCTCGGGCCTTCCACGACCGCCCGACCCAGTCACGGGAAACGGTCTCTACGTCTACAGCGCGGTCCGCTGGCAGCGGCAGCAGCACCCGCGCCGCGCTGTTCACCATCGCGGCCGGCAGCCAGCAGCCAGCAGCCGGCAGCCGGCAGCCGGCGGCCGGCAGCCGATCCGGCACCGGCCCGAACCGTCTCTCCGGACCATTTCGCCGCAGCGACGGCCCCTCTGCCGGATGGGTGCCGGTCCCCCGCCGAAACGACGATCCCACCGCCGGTGAGACAACGCCGGCCAGGCGCTCTGGTTTGCGCGGGCCGGGCCGCTCTGGTCTTGCGCGGGCCGGGCCGCTCTGGCCTTGCGTCGACCGGCCTGCGGGCCCCGTGGGAGTCTGCCGGCGGCGCTCACCTGCACCACCCCCCCACCGAAGGCGGCGTTTTGCTCGTCAGCTGAGCGATTGGCCGGTGATCGCGGACGTCAGCACCGTGGCCAGCCCGCCGCCCATCACCGCCGCCGCCAGCCCCACGCTCGCCGCCTTCCATGATCCGCTCGCCCATCGCAGCCCCACCGCGACCAGCATGCTGAGCACCAGGGACAGCCCGAACTGCGGCGCCGCGTCCGCGAGGGTGCTGAGCGCGTGCGCCTGCTGCGTGCCGTTGAGGACCAGCATGTAGAGGACGAAGAGCACGACCGGTACGCCGTACCAGACGACCGTGTAGCCGACCGCCGCGAGAGGGCCGCCGGTGTCCTCTTCCAGCTCCTCCTCCGGCTCGAGGAGGTCGTTCTGCCGCGCCGCCGCCGACGAGAGGGTGCTCACCGGGCGGCGTTCGTACGTGCCGGCCGCGGAGGTCATGACGGCGCCGCGGGGAGGCCATTCCGTGTCCGGAGGGTCCTGCCAGCTGGCGCCCGTACGGATGATCTCGGTGGCGCTCGCGGAGGCCGAGTTGGCGGCCGGGACCTTGACCGACGCGGAGGCGCCGTTCTTCGACGGCGGCCGGAACGGGACGAAGTCGCTGGTGCCGAAGCGCCGCGACTCCCCGTCGGCGAGGTCGCTGGACTCCGCGAGTTCCCGCCGCCAGTCGGCCGTGCCGGCCTCGCGATAGGTCGCCGCGCCGCGGTCGCGCTGTTGCCAGGGCGCGGGTTCGCCGGCCGGCCGGATCTCCGTGACCGCCTCGCCAGACGCGGGACCTGCGGCGATGCCGTCCTCCGCGCGCATCTGGCTGCGCCAGGCGTCGGTGCGTGCGGCCGCCTCGCCGAGGGGTGGCCCCGCGGTGATGCCGTCCTCGGCGCGCATCTGGCTGCGCCAGGAATCCGTGTTCGTGGCCGGTTCGACAGGGGCGGAAGCTGCGGCGATGCCGTCTTCGGCGCGCATCTGGCTGCGCCACGAGTCCGTGCGGGCCGCGGCCTGGGCCTCGGCACGCCACGCGCCCGGCTGCGAGGACACCGGACGGGCCGCGGACTGGCCGTACCCCGGCTGCGACGAGACTGGCCGGGTCGGGGTTTGGGCGCGCCCGGGCTGGGAGGAGACGGGTGGCTCGTCCCGGTCCTGCTGCCGGTTCGTGGGCGCCGCTGAGACGGGACGGTCGTCGGGTACGGCGGAGATCGGCCGATCCGCGGGCGCATCCCACGAGCCGGGCGCCGCGGAGACGGGACGGTCCATGGGGACGGCTGAGGTCGGACGCTCGGCCGGACCCGCGTCACGCTGCCGGGTGGCGGGGCCCGGCTCCAGCTCGCGGCGGCCGCCGAGGACGGGTTTGGTGATCGCCTCGCCGTCGCGGCGGTAGATCTCCGGATCGAGCGGCGCTTCCGGGGCGGCGCTGAGCTGCAGCGGCGCTTCCGGGGCGCGCCGGCGGCCGACGCCCTGGCGACCCCCACCCCGGCCGTCGCCGCCCGGCTGGTCCCCACGCTCGCGGCCGCCACCCCACGGGCTTCCGCCGGGCTCATCGTCGTCCTCTGCCGCGCGACGACGGCGCCGGGGCTCGCCGCTTTCCAGCGCGAGCGGACCGCCCGGGGCGTCGTCCCGCGAGCGGGACCGGGACCGGCTGCGGCGAGGTGCTCCGTCGTCGTCCCGGTCGTCCTCGTCGTCTTCGTCGTCGTCGACCTCGGCGCGATGCCACTGGCCGGTGTCGCTGTCGCGGAGCCAGACGTCCGACTCCGGGTCGCGGTGCCAGGCGCCCGACTCGAGCTCGCGGGTCCAGCTCGTGTCCGGTTCGCGCCTGCGGGCGTACGCCGCCGGGCCCTCGCGCCGCGGCATGCCGGCGCCGCGCTGGGCGTCCAGGCCACGGCGGGGCTCGCGCTGGCTTTCCGGGCCGCGCGGACGGGCGGCGCGGCGTCCACGAGCGCCCTCCGCGTCGCGCTGCCAGGAGCCGGTGTCGGTGCGGCTGCGCGGTTC
>NZ_JBFAQM010000011.1:35578-223237 GCF_040677315.1 Actinoplanes sp. NPDC049316
TCGTCCTCGCGCTGCCAGGAGCCGGTGTCGGTGCGGCTGCGCGGTTCGTCCTCGCGCTGCCAGGAGCCGGTGTCGGTGCGGCTGCGCGGTTCGTCCTCGCGCTGCCAGGAGCCGGTGTCGGTGCGGCTGCGCGGTTCGTCCCCACGCCGCCGGGAGTCGGTGTCGGGGCGGGCGTCCGCGGAGGCCTCGTCGTCGGACTGCCACGAGCTGCGGCGGCCGCCGCGCTGCCACGTACCCGTGTCCGGGCCGTCCTGGTCGCGCTGCCAGGAGCCGCTCTCCGACCGCGCCCCCGACTCGATCTCGCGGCGTCCGGAACCGGTGTCCGCCCGGTCGGCGCGGCTGCGCCGGCCGCCGTCGTCCGGCCGGCCGGCGAGGTCGCGCTGCCAGGAACCGGTGTCCGTACGGCTCTGCCAGCCGCCACCCTCGCGGTCGCGGGGCTGGAGCGGCAGCGGGATGACGCCGGTCTCCCCCGCACTCTGTGCCCACGGGTCCACGGGCGGTCCCGGATCGGGGTCGCGCCGCCATGAACCGGTGTCCCGCCGCCCATCACGGGTCTGGTCGCCGCTGCGCCAGCCGTCGGCGGGCGGTTCGGCGGAGCGCCAGGAGTCGCGGGTGGGCTCCTGGGACCGCCAGCCGGTGCCGGCCTCGTCGCCGCTGCGCCAACTGTCCGTCCGGCCGCTGCCGGAAGTCTCGTCCCCGCTGCGCCACCTGTCCGCCGGGTCGGTGCCACGGCGGCTGCCGGTCGTCGGCGCGCTGCTCTGCCAGCTGTTCGTGGTCGAACTGGTCCGCCAGCTGTCCGGCTGCTCCCCGGCGTCGCGTCGCCAGCCTGGGCTGTCGGCGACCGGGTCCTGGAACGCCGGGATGCTGCCGGTGTCGGTGTGTCCGGCCCAGTTGTCGGCGTCCGAGCGAACCGTCCAGCCGGTGCCTCCGCTCGTACGCGATCCCGGCTCCGTGGCCCGGCGGCGGCCCGCCTGGCGCGACCCGTCGTCGAAGCCCGTCTCGCGGCGCCACTGCGCCCGGTCGTCCTCCCGGACCAGGTGGCGGCCGTCGTCGAAGGTGCCCGGTGCCGACCGGCTCCCGGTGTACGCGGTGGGCGGCTGCGGATTTCGCCAGCTGGGCGAGCTTTCCCCCGGCCGGTCCGCAGGGGTCTCACGGTCGGCGCCGTTTCCCCGCGACGGGCGGGTGGTCTCAGCGAACTGTTGCCAGCTCGGCCGGCTGTCCCACGACGGGCGGTCCGGGCGCGGCGCGTCGGCCGGCTGCCACGAGGGAGCCGGCGGGACCGCCGGTGTCGCCGGCGGCCCGGCGAACTGCTGCCACGACGGGCGGTCGTCGGCACGCTGCCAGCTCGGCGCCGCGTCGGCGGGTCGCTGCTGCCAGGAGGGGGTGGGATCGTCGGGACGACGCTGCCACGACGGCGCCGGGTCGGCGGGGCGCTCCCAGGACGGAGCTGCGTCGGCCGGACGCTGCTGCCAGCTCGGTGTGGCATCGGCAGGTGGCTGCTGCCAGCTCGGCGCCGCGTCGGCGGGTCGCTGCTGCCAGGACGGTGCTGCGTCGGCGGGTCGCTGCTGCCAGGACGGGGTGGCCTCGGTTGCCGGCCGTTCGCGCTGCCAGCTCGGCGTGTCGTCGGGCTGCTGCCAGCCGGGAACCGAGGTGGTCGGCGGCTGCTGCCAGCTAGGCACCGCCGAGGTGGGCGGGGTGGTCGCGCTCGGGTCGCCGTTCTCCGGGGTGGGCCAGGCGGTGCCGGAGATCGCGGGGAGCCGCGTGGGCGGGTCGACCGGCGGGACGAAACCGGTGGCGTCCCCGCCGGTCTGCCACGCCTCGGTCGTCGTACGCCATCCGTGCGTGCCGGACGCGGACCGCCACTCCGTCGTCTGACGCCAGCGGGCGCTGTCCGTGGACCGCCACTCCGCTGTCGACGTGCGCCATCCGACGCCGTCGGCGGGGATCGGTGGCCGGCCGGTCGCCGCGACGTCGGACCAGCGGCTGACCGTGCCGGATCCGGACCGCTCGACCGCCTGGTCCTCGTTCTGCGCCCAGGCCTCGGCCCGCAACGACCAGGCGACGGCCTCGGGTATCGGCTGCATGCTGCCGGTGTCGGTCACCGACCCGGTGCCCCACACGGGTGCGCCCGGCTCCGCTACCTGGGGCGAATCGGTACTTTCCGGGCCCTCACGGGTGGACCAGGGCTCCGCGGCGCTCCTCTCCCGCGGCAGGCGGGCGCCGTAGTCCCACTCCCGTTGGTCCACCTGAAAAGCGTGACGTGCGTTCCCCGGATCTGCAACGCCCAGGGGCGATGGCTTCGTCACGGGCCGCACCTTTTTATTCCCTCCACACGCTGGGGACACCGAAAACCCAGGTCATTGGGGTACGCCGGGCAGCATCCCCAGGCGTTATACACAGGCTGTGCACAGGGCTGCACACAGGTACGGAGGCATTGTCCACAAGTTGTCCCGAGACTCGTCCACCGGCCTGCTTGGGCCGATGACGTGCGGCTTCGTATGGTTACCCGCGCCGGATCACGCCTCAGGGCCGATCCGGTACGCGCGAAGCGACGTTTCGGGCGGTTCGGTGGGATGGATCACCCGGCGGTGGACCGGCTCACCCGAAAGTGTCGTACCCGGGTTGTTTGATCGACTCGGAAGGCGCAGGGTGGTTCGGTTTGCGCGGCACGGGCGTGGCCGGCCCGGGTCGCCGAGCCGAGTGCCTGGCTCGATGCCGCACGTGCGGCCCGGCCGGGCGCCGCGGGTTCGGCCGGCTTGGTGCCGCAGGCGCGGCCTGGCTTGGTATCGCACTTGCGGCCCGGTCTGGTGTCGCGTTTGCGGCCTGGTCTGGTGTCGCGTTTGCGGCCTGGTCTGGTGTCGCGTTTGCGGCCTGGTCTGGTGTCGCGTTTGCGGCCCGGCCTGGTGTCGCAGGGAAGGTTGCGTTGGGCACCGCACATGAGGCCGAGCCTGGCGCCGCGTGGGGCCAGCCCGGTGCCGAGCCGGGCGCCGGCGTGACGCCGAGCCCGGTGCCGGGCGTGGCGCCGAGCCGGACGCTGCACACGAGGAGGAGAGGTCGGAGTGTCGATCACCGATGACGCACGGCCGGAGTCCCGGCAGCAGTCGCCCGGCGGTGGGCGACCGGGTGGCGGCGGCCGGCCTCCCGGTGGCGGGCCCCCGCCCGACGGCGGCTTCGACAAGACGCCGCCACAGGACATCGCCGCCGAGCAGAGCGTGCTCGGCGGCATGCTGCTGTCCAAGGACGCCATCGCCGACGTCGTGGAGATCCTGAAGACCCACGACTTCTACCGCCCGGTGCACGCGACGATCTTCGACATCATCCTCGACCTGTACGGCCGCGGCGAACCCGCCGACGGCGTCACGGTCGCGGCGGCGCTGGCCGACTCCGGTGACCTGCAGCGCATCGGCGGGGTGCCGTACCTGCACACCCTCATGGAGAGCGTGCCGACCGCGGCCAACGCGGCGTACTACGCACGGATCGTCTCCGAGCGCGCCGTGCTGCGCCGGCTGGTCGAGGCCGGCACCAAGATCGTTCAGCTGGGCTACGGCGCCAACGGCCACGGCGGCCGGGACGTGGACGACATCGTCGACCTGGCCCAGCAGGCGATCTACGACGTGACGGAGAACCGGGTCAGCGAGGACTTCGCCACGCTGGGCGACATGCTGCAGCCGACCCTGGACGAGATCGAGGCCGTCGGCGCCTCGGGCGGCATGATGACCGGCGTACCCACGGGCTTCGCCGACCTGGACCGGCTCCTCAACGGCCTGCACCCCGGCCAGCTGATCATCGTGGCGGGACGCCCCGGCTTGGGCAAATCAACGGTGAGTATGGATTTTGCTCGAAATGCCGCGATTCGGTCGAACTGTGCCAGCGCCATCTTCTCGCTCGAAATGAGCAAGATCGAGATGGTCATGCGTCTGCTCTCCGCGGAGGCGCGCGTACCGCTGCACTCGCTGCGCTCCGGCCAGCTCTCCGACGACGACTGGACCAAGCTCGCCCGCCGCATGGGCGAGATCAGCGAGGCCCCGATCTTCGTCGACGACACGCCGAGCATGAACCTCATGGAGATCCGCGCGAAGGCCCGCCGCCTCAAGCAGCGTCACAACCTCAAGCTCCTGGTGATCGACTACCTGCAGCTCATGACGTCGCCCAAGAAGACGGAGAGCCGCCAGCAGGAGGTCTCCGAGCTGTCCCGAGGCCTCAAGCTGCTGGCCAAGGAGATCGAGTGCCCGGTGATCGCGGTGAGCCAGCTGAACCGAGGCCCGGAGCAACGTACGGACAAGCGGCCGCAGCTGTCCGATCTGCGCGAATCCGGTTCCATCGAGCAGGACGCGGACGTGGTGCTACTGCTGCACCGCGACGACTACTACGACAAGGAGTCGCCGCGCGCGGGCGAGGCGGACTTCATCGTGGCGAAGCACCGTAACGGCCCGACCGACACGGTGACGGTGGCGGCGCAGCTGCACCTGTCCCGCTTCGTCGACATGGCGATCGTGTAGCGGCAGCCGGCGAGGTCGGCCGGTCCGGTCCCCGCGGAGAGCTGGTCGCCGGCCGGGGATGCCGCCGTGCGGGCGGCGGGCCGGTGGCCGGTGAGGCGCGGGGGCGAGCTTGTCGGTGGCCGGCCGCTGAGGTTGGTGCGGGATTGAGTTGGTCACCGGCGCGCGAGGAAAGCTCGGAGCGCGAGTAAACCCGGAGCGCGAGTAAACCCGGAGCGGGGACCAATGCCCGAAGCGCAACGAAGCCCGAAGAGCGACGAAGGCCGAGGAGCGACGAAAGCCTGGAGCGCGACGACAGGCCGCAGCGCGACGACGGGCCGCAGCAAGACATGACGAGACGATCCGGGAACTCGCCGTCCCGGCGCGACGCCCGGCTGCCCAGGCGTCGCGCCGCGATGCGAAGGCCTTAGTCGAAGAGCTCGCCCAGGAAGCTCTTCCGGCGGCGGTAGTGGCCGTGGTAGCCACCGTGCCCGTGCCGGTAGTGCCCGTGGTAGCCGCCACCGTGGCCGTACTGCGGGGCGCCGTACGCGGCCGCTGCCGGCGGGTAGGCGGGCTGGCCGTAGCCCGGCTGCGGCGGGGGCGGCGGGGCGTAGCCACCTCCGGGGGGCGGCGGGGGCGGTGCGGCGTACCCGCCCGGCGCCGGCGGGGCCTGGGCCGGGCGCGGGGGTGCGGCCGGTGCCTGGCGGCTGTTCCAGTTGGCCTCGGCCTCGAACAGTTTCTCCAGCTCGCCGCGGTCCAGGAAGATCCCGCGGCATTCGGTGCACTGGTCGACCGTGACGCCGCTGCGCTCGTACACCCGCATCTCGCCGTGGCACTTGGGACAGGTCATCTGCATGTCACAAACGGTACAAGCCCGGGTCACGGCGTGGCGCCCTCGTAGCTGTGGGTCTGCTGAGGACCGGCTGCGGCGCGGATGAAAGCCCGCGTACGCGTCGAAGCGCGCGAGGAGGATCGGGCGAGCGAGAGGTTCGCACAAGCGGGGGGTCACGCGACGAGGAGCGGCGCGCGACGAGAGGGCAGCGACGAGGGGCAGCGCGACGTCGAGCGTCGCGCGAGCGAAGGCCGTGAGCGGAAGCGAGCGAGGAAGCGACCCCGACCCGGGTGAAGGGGCCGTCAGCTCCCGCGAGCGGGTGTAGCTCCGCCCACCGCCGAAGCACCACCTGCCGCCGGAGCGCCGCCCACCGCAGAAGGTGAACGGAGTGCGTGAGCCCAAACCAACAGCGCCAGCGGGTACAGCAGATAGCCGAACCGCGTCGTCGGCATGAGGAGGATCGCGGCCAGGAGGCCGTACCCGCAGAAGAGCGCCGCGGTCGCGGCCGTGCGCGGCGGACGGCGGATGAGCAGCACCGCGATCGCCAGGCCGGCCGCGACCAGCAGTCCCGCCGCGACGTAGCGCCCGCCCGGGACCGCCTGGGTGATCAGGTAGCCGGGGAAGGGTGATTGGGCCGGGCTGGTCACGATGCCGTGGCCGAGCGGGAAGCGGATGACGTTTTCGACGAAGGCGTCGCTGTCGACCGCTGCCGGAAGCAGGGCGATCAGGGGTACGCCGAGCGCGAACGGCGCGAAGCGGCGCAGGTTGCCCGTGGTGTAGGCGAGTACCAGCAGCACGGCCAGCACCGGGAGGGCGAACAGCTTCAGCGCGGCGGCTGCCCCGATGGCGAGGCCCGCGGCGGTGAAGCGGACGGTCGCGCAGCAGGCGAGCGCCAGCAGGGACAGGGCGAGCACGGGCAGGTCGTCGCCGCCCGTGGCCACCGTCAGGGCGCAGATGGGCAGCACGGTGGCGAACTGCACCGCGCGTACCGGATGGGAGCGCAGCAGGCGGACCGCCGTGACCAGAGCGGCCGCGGTGACCAGCGCAAACCAGATCCGCGCGTCCGTCCACCAGGCGTCGCCGAAGGCGGCGCGGGGCAGGCCGAAAGCGGCCATTCCCGGCTGGTACGGGGCATAGCCCAGCAACTGCTCCCCCGGCGGCAGCGCGCCGATCGCCTCCGGTCCGAGGTAGGGGGTTCCCGTCTCCGCCAACCGTTGTCCCATGTGCTCGACGACGAGCACTTCCTCCTGGGCCCGGTCGGTGCGCCCGTCCGCGCGCTGCACCGCCTGCACCATGAGCGGGAGCAGCGCGACGCCGGCCCAGGCCGCCCACGTCAGGGCCGTCCGGAAGATCGGCCGGCGCAGGAGGAGTTGCGTTCCGGTCACGAGGAACGCGGCGACGTACGCCCACGCGGCGATCGAGCCCCACGCCCGGTGCGGCAGCAGCGTCGAGGTGAGCGCGGTGATCGAGGCGAAGACGGCCGAGATCCCGTAGAGCGCCACGTCCGCCGCCAGGCCACCGGCCGAGCGGTTGATGCGCGCCGGCAGGCTCACGCGGGGAGGAGCCTCGCCGGCCCGGGTGGTCTGCGCCGGGAACCTCACGCGGGCAAGTGTGGCAGAGACCTTCTCGGCGGCCGGCGACGCGGCATGCGGACGACGGAGCCGGTGGTGTGCAGGGGCTCGGCGAGCGTTCCGGGGCGGCCGCCGGAGCCGCGCTTCAGGGCGGCGAGGAAGCGTCCCGCCGCCATCGGGCGGGCGAAGAGGTGGCCCTGGCCGGCGACGCAGCCGATCTCCCAGAGGGCGTGCCGCTGCGGTTCGCTCTCGACACCTTCCGCGATGACCGTGAGGTGCAGGCTGCGGGCGAGGTCGACGGTCGAGCGGATGACCGCGGCAGCCTCCGCGGACGTCTCCACCGCCACCACCAGCTCGCGATCGATCTTGAGCTGGTGCACCGGGATGCGGGACAGGACGGGCAGCGACGACACGCCGGTGCCGAAGTCGTCGAGGACCAGTTTGACGCCGGCGTCGCGCAGCTCGCGCAGGGCGCGGTCGACGACCTCGAGCTGGCTGAGGGTCAGGGACTCGGCCAGCTCGAGCACGAGCCGGTCGGCCGGTACGCCGAGGGCCGACAGCCGGTTGAGGACGCCGGCCGGGAACGTGGGGTCGAGCAGGCTGCGCGGAGAGACGTTGACGGCGATGGAGAGATCGAAGCCGGCGTCGCGCCACATGCCGACCGCGGTGAGCGATTTCTCGAGGACGGCGTCGGCGAAGGCGGGCAGCTGGCCGGAGCGCTCGACCGTCTCGAGGAACTGCAGCGGCGTGAGGCTGGTGTGCTCCGGATGGTGCCAGCGGGCCAGGGCCTCGGCGGAGACGACCTCGCCGCTGCTGAGATCGGCGATGGGCTGGAAGTCGACGACGAACTCGCGGCGGGTGACCGCCCGGGTCAGCTCGCCGCCGAGCACGAGCCGGCCGATGTCCGCGGTGTCCCGGGCGTGCGCGTACGTCGCCGTGCGGCGGCCGCCGCGCTTGGCCTCGTACATGGCCACGTCGGCGCGGCGCATCAGCTCCTGGACGCCGCCGCTGCCGGGTGCCAGGGCGATGCCCCCGGCGGCCTCCACGGTGAGCTGCATACCGTCGACCTCGATGGGCTGTTCGAGGGTTGCGAGCAGGTCCGTGGCCCGGTGGGTGGCGACCGCGGGGGCCGGCAGACCGGACAGGAGCACCGCGAACTCGTCGCCGCCGAGACGGGCCACCAGGTCGCCCGGGCGTACGGCGTCCTCGAGCCGGCGGGCGACCACGCGGAGCACCTCGTCGCCCGCGGTGTGACCGAGCGTGTCGTTGACTTCCTTGAAGTGGTTGAGGTCGATCAGGAGCATGGCGAACATGCCGTCGGTCGCGCGCCGGCCGAACGTGCGGTTGGCCTGGTCCATCAGCTCGCGGCGGTTGGCCAGCCCGGTCAGCGGATCGTGGGAGGCGGCGTACGCGTTCTCCGCGTTGATCCGTTTGAGCTCGGCGTACGCCCGCGCGTTGCCGATGGCCGTGGACAGCGACGAGGCGAAGGTCTGCAGCTTGTACTGCTCGGATTCGTTCAGTTTCACGGGCTTGCGGAACCGCAGCCGTAGCACGCCGATCCGGCCGTCCGGGCTGTCGAGCCACGCTTCGAGAATGAACCCTTCCCGCGGGGCGGAGCCGGTCACCGATCCCTCGAAATGCAGGTGACCGTCCGATCCGCGGATCAGCCGGGGCGGGGTCGTGTCGTCGAGCTGGATCTCGGCCTCGTCAGCGGAGAAGAGGTCCGGCGCCCGCGTCACGGCGACGTGCAGGACGGAGGTCAGATCGGTGACGTTGAGCCGGTCGGTCGTGCTGGCGAGGCGGTGCCAGGCCTCCCGGTCCGCCCGCTGCCGGACCTCGTTCTTGGCGGCCAGCTGCAACGCCGCGACCGTCGGAACCATGGTGAGGATGAGCAGCTGTTCCTGCTGGACCACCAGCACGGTGAGCAGTGCCAGCACGAGGTTCACGGCGCGGCTGCGCAGCATGACGTCACGGTTCTGGCCGGCGACCTGGCGCCAGGGTGTGCCCGTCGCCAACGTCACGACCGTGTTGCCGAGAAGGTCGTCGACGATGGCGTAGACGATCACCGCTGCGGCAAGACCGAGAACCAGCACCTGAGGGCTGGGCAGGTGGATGTGGGGATCAGCGGTGGGACGGACGCCGACGAAGGAAGCGGTCCAGGCCGCTGCCGCGGCGGCGATGACGTCCTTCGCGACGTTGAAGACGATCTTGATCGGCTGCCGGATGAAGATCTTGGAGGCGAGAACGCCCAGCGCGGTGCAGATGACCACCCATGGAACCGGCACGGTCGCGATGGCGAGGAGGATCGATGCCGAGGTCGCCGCGAAGACCCGGGTCTCGGAGCGGACCCGCAGCTTGATGATCGGGCCGCTGGCGAAGGCGATGATGACGGTCGTCGCGGCGAGGAAGAGCAGCTTGCTGGGGGAAACGGTGGTTACGGTCACCGCGGACGTGAGCAGGCAACCGACCCCCACAAACGCGACTAGACCGACGTACAGCTCAAGCTGCTTGTCGGTCCTCGCGTCGTTCACTGCGGACGCCCCATGCCTCCATGGTCCCTCGTTGCCCGCACTGTCTGTCAATGCCTGGTTGCCCCAAGGTAGCGAACCCTGGTCGGCCGAGTCAGTGCCAGTCGTTGTCACGCATCTCGCACCTCGCTTTCGTGAATAGTTGGATTCATTACTTCCCGCCGGCGGCAAATCGGGTTCGCCGCTGGGCGTTCCGTGTCTCTCTGCCAAGAGATTAGGAAAGGAACGGCCGGGGCGGAAGAATGATTTGTCGCTCGTTTCACGAAATGCGAGCATTGCTCGTTTTGTACCGAATGCGTGACCAGGTAATGACGCTGCGCAATGGCGGTATGCCCCGTTCTGGGGCCTGTAAACAGCCGAAACTCCTGCTGTCGCCCGTACGGAGCGGGTTGAATGTACGACGGCCGCCGCCGTTCGTGCTAATCCGTAAGCGTCGCGTGGATCAATTCGCCGCGTAGATCGGATTGCGTGCCGAAAATGGCTACGGAAAGTGGAGGGATGCTGACTTTCCGCCATTGCCGGGCGCGGCGAATTCCAAGACCATCCGGCGGTCGATACGCTGACCGGTGTGACGAACGCAGCGAAAATGACCCATGTCGACGCCGCCGGCGCCGCCCGGATGGTGGACGTGTCGGCCAAGACGGTCACCACCCGGCGTGCCGTCGCCGCCGGCCGGGTGATCACCAGCCCGGAGGTGGTGGCGCTCCTGCGCAGCGACGGGTTGCCCAAGGGTGACGCCCTGGCGGTGGCCCGGCTCGCGGGCATCATGGGTGCCAAGAAGACGCCTGACCTGATCCCGCTGTGCCATCCCATCGCCCTGCACGGCGTCACCGTCGACCTCACCGTCACGGACGCCGGCGTGGACATCGTCGCCACCACCAAGACCGCCGACCGCACCGGCGTGGAGATGGAGGCGTTGACCGCGGTCGCCGCCGCCGGGCTCGCCCTGATCGACATGGTCAAGGCCGTCGACCCCGCGGCGAGCGTCGAGGCCGTCCGCGTCCTGCGCAAGGAGGGCGGCAAGACCGGGGATTGGGTACGCCCGGAGGACCGTCCGTGATCCGCGCGCGGGTGATCGTCGCCTCCAACCGCGCCGCCACCGGCGTGTACGAGGACACCAGCGGCCCCCTGCTCGTCGCCGGCCTGCGGGAGCTCGGCTGCGCGGTGGAACCCGCGCCGGTCGTGGTGCCCGACGGTGAGCCGGTCGCGGAGGCGCTGCGTACGGCCGTGGCCGACGGTGTGCAGGTCGTCGTGACCAGTGGCGGCACCGGGGTGACGCCGACCGACCGGACTCCCGAGGCGACCCGGCCGCTGCTGGACTTCGAGATCCCGGGCATCGCCGAGGCGATCCGCGCGTACAGCCGGGACAAGGTGCCCGCCGCCGCGCTCTCCCGGGGTCTGGCCGGGGTGGCCGGCCGCACCCTGATCGTCAACCTTCCCGGCTCCACCGGCGGCGCCCGCGACGGCCTGGCGGTCCTGGGCCCGATCCTCGTCCACACGGTGGAGCAGATCGGCGGCGGCGACCATAAGCTGCACGGGTGAGCGCTGACAGCATGCCCGTCGACTGGGACAAGGCCCGCAGCCTGGCGTACGAGGCGGGCCGGGCCGCGGCGGGCCCCGCCGAGCGGGTGGGGCTGGCGGGGGCGGACGGCCGTACGCTCGCCGAGCCCCTCGTCGCCCTCGCCGACCTGCCCGCCTTCCCCACCTCGAGCATCGACGGCTGGGCCGTGCGCGGTCCGGGCCCGTGGCGTCCGGTGGGCCGGGTGCTGGCCGGCAACACCGCGGAGCCGCTCACCGAGGACGGCACGTGCGTCGAGATCGCCACCGGCGCGATGGTCCCCGCGGGGGCGGCGGCGGTGATCCGGGTCGAGGAGTCGGCCCGCGACGCGCAGGGCCTGGTCAGCGGCACCCCGCGGCCGCAGCCGGAGTGGCGGCTGCCCGGCGACGAGGCCCGCCGCGGCGAGGAGCTGCTGCCGGCCGGGACGCCGGTCGACCCCGCTGTGCTCGGCATGGCGGCCACCTGCGGCTACGACGCGATTCCCGTACGGCCCCGGCCCCGCGCGGCGCTGCTCGTCTTCGGCGACGAGCTGCTCACCAACGGGCCGCCGGGGAACGGCCGGGTCCGTGACTCGCTGAGCCCGCTGGTCCCGGCGTGGCTGCGCCGGTACGGGGCCACCGTCGACCCCGCGGCCGTCCAGGGCCCGGTGCGCGACACCCTCGAGGCCCACGTCGAGGCGATCGAGCGGGGCCTGGCCGTGGCGGACGTGGTCTGCACGACCGGCGGCACGATGCACGGGCCGGTCGACCACCTGCACCCCGCCCTGTCCCGCCTCCACGCCGACTACGTGGTGAACACCGTCGCCGTACGGCCCGGCTTCCCCATGCTGCTCGCCCGCGTGCCGGGCCCCGACGGCCGGCCGCGGTTCCTCGCCGGGCTGCCGGGCAACCCGCAGTCCGCGGTGATCGCCCTGGTGTCGCTGGTCGCGCCGCTGCTCGCCGGTCTGCACGGGCGCGACCTGCCGGCGCTGCCCCGGGTCGAGCTGACCGCTCCCGTCCCGGGCCGCGGCGGCTTCACGCACCTGGCGCTGGCCACTGTGGACGCCGACGGGCGCCGGGCCACCCCGGCCGGTCACGTGGGCTCGTCGATGCTGCGCGGGCTCGCCCGGTCCCACGGCTTCGTCGTCGTACGCCCGGACAGCCAAGCCGCGGCCGGTGACCTCGTACCCTTCCTGCCCCTTCCGCTGTATCCGGGAGAACGCCCATGACCGAGAGTGTCCGCATCGCGGAGGTGGGCGACGTCGCCCTAGACCTCGCCGCGCACGAGAAGGCGGTCGCGGATCCGCGTGCCGGGGCGGTCGTGTCGTTCCAGGGCGTCGTGCGCGACCACGATCACGGCAGGGGCGTCACGCTGCTGGAATACGAGGGTCACCCGACGGCGGCCGCCGTGATCCGCGAGGTGGCCGAGGAGATCGCCGCCGACCCGGACGTGTACGCGGTGGCGGTCTCGCACCGCGTCGGCACGCTGCAGATCGGCGACGTGGCCCTGGTCGCCGCGGTCAGCACCGCGCACCGGGCGGCGGCGTTCGCGGCGTGCGCCCGGCTGGTCGACGAGGCGAAGGCCCGGTTGCCGATCTGGAAGCGTCAGGTCTTCGCCGACGGCGCCGAGGAATGGGTCAACTGCCCCTGACCAGCGGCTCCCGTGGTGGCGGGATCGTGGCCGGGCGCCGGTCCAGCCACCGGTTCACCGGGAAGGCCGGCGCCGCCGCGGGCCGCCACGGCAGTGCGTTGACCAGAATGATCATGGCGAGCGCGTACGAGTTCCGCGAGAACGCGTCGGTGAGGCTCCACATCGGAGCGAGCACGAGCAGCAGGTAGGTGAGCCCGGCGGCCGTCGCCAGGCCGGCCCCGGGGAACCGCGGGCGGCCGGGCAGCGCGCCGCGTACCTCCGCCCGCCGCCGCGCGGCCGTGTCGACCAGGACCAGCATCGCCGGCAGCATCCACAGCACCTCGTGCGTCCCGGTCACCGGGCCCGTCCCGGCGGCGGTGAGCCCGACCAGCGTGAACGCGGTGACCTCGTCGCCGTCCGCGTGCGCCGAGCGGGCCCGGATCATGCCGACCGCGACGAGCAGCATGGCGAACGAGAGCCAGACCAGCAATGGTGTGCTCGCCGAGTCGTACAGCCGCGCGAACACGCCGCCGAGCGACTGGTTGGCCGGCGCGTCGACCGGCCCGATGCGGTCGATGCGCCACAGCACCTCGCCGAACCAGGCGGCGGTCTCGTGCGGCGTGATCAGCAGCGCGGCCGTCGCGGCGGTCACCGCCGTCGTCAGCGCGGTCAGCGCCGGCCGCCACTGCCGGGTCAGCATCAGGTACGCGATGAAGAACGCCGGGCCGACCGTCAGGGCCGTGGCCAGCCCCACCCCCACCCCGGCCCAGCCGCCGGTGGCGCGCAGGCGCTGCAGCAGCGACCCGGCGAAGGGACGGTGCCCGGGCCACCACAACTCCCGGCTGCGCGCCCACGCCCCCCGGCGCAGCGCCACGATGTCGGCCGTGACCAGCCCGAACGCCACCAGGTCCAGCGTGCCCAGGCCGAGGCAGGCGCGGACCGGCTCGATGGTCAGGGCCAGGGCGCCCACGGCGAGCACCACCGGCCAGCGGCGGCGGCCGTACCGGCGGGCGACCGGGCCGGCCAGCGCCACCAGGGCCAGCGCGAGCGCGGCGAGCCCGGCCAGCCCGAGCGCCCAGCCGGCCACCGCGAGCGGCAGGAACGCGGCGGGGGCGGTGAGAACGGCCGCGGGCGGGGGCAGGGCGGTGCCCAGATGGCTCACCGGCGACCGGTACGCGTACAGCCCGTCGCCGCCCAGCCAGCTGCCGGCCGCCGCGCGGTCCAGGTCCAGCGTGCTGAACCCGTACCGTTGGGCGATCGTGGTCATCGCGGCCAGGACGCCGACGCACACCAGGGTGACCACCAGGGTCCGGGACGTTGCCGGGCGTGCCGGTGTCCGCATCGCGGGCATGCCCGACCTCCCGTGCTCGTCCCAGGCGCTCCGATGCGCTTAACGGCGGGACGGCCGGTTTGGTGATTGCGTCGCCGGTAGCGACGCGCCGCAGGTCAGCGGCCTGCGGCGAGGATCAGCCGGGTAGCTTGCGGGCGACCGCGGCGGAGGCGGCGGCGATCTTCGCCTCCCGCCTGGCGGTGCGCACCGCGCGGCGCGCCGACCGCGCCGACCGGTCGACGGCGCGGCTGACCGAGCGCTGCGAGCGGTCCAGCGCGTGGCTGGTCCGGTACTTCAGGCCCGGCTTGCCCTGCGTGTCGGCGGCCGCGAGCAGCAGCCCGCCGAGCAACCCCAGGTTCTTGAGGAACTGCGTCTCTTGCTGCGCGCGCTCGTCCTTCGGGTACGCCCAGAACGGGTGCCCGGCGATCGTCGTCGGCACCAGCCCGGCGGCCAGGACCGCGGCGGCCGGACGGGTGAAGCGGCCGGTGGCGAGCAGCAGCCCGGCGGCCACGTCGGCGCCCGCCTTGAGCTGGACCAGGGCCCGGGCGTCGCTGGGCAGCCGCGGGTCCATCCTCTCGATCATCGGGCCGACCTTGTCGGTCACCCGCTTGGCGGCGGTGACCTTGGAGTCGGGGTTGAGCACGATGCGAGCTCCGCTGACGACGAAGATGGCACCGAGCATGGCGCGGGCGGCGGCACGTACGGGCTTCATAGCCTCGTTATACCCGCGTCCGCCGATGTCCACCGGGGAACTATGGCTGGGTACGCAGGTAGCGCCCGAAATGCGGCACGGTGAAGGCGACCGTGCCGCGTTCACCCGAGTAGATCAGCCCTTTCTTGATCAGCGCGTCGCGCGCCGGGGACAGGCTGGCCGGCCGCCGGGACAGCGCCGCCGCGATCTCCGAGGTGGCAACGGCGGCGTCCATGTCGTTGTCCGTCTCGCCCGACAGCGCGGCCATGGCCCGCATGTACTCGCGCTCCGCCGGCGTCGCACGCTCGAACCGCGAGCCGAAGAAGCCCACCGCCAGCTCGGCCTCCGCCTCCGGCGCGGCGACGCGGACGTCCTCCGCGGTGATCGGCGAGGTGGGTGCGTGATCCCAGGTGGCCTTCCCGTACGCCTGCACGAAGTACGGGTAGCCACCGGACTTCTCGTAGAGCAGGTCCAGCGCCTTGGGCTCGTACTCGACGTCCTCGCGGGCGGCGGGAGCACCCAGCGCCAGGTCCGCCGCGATCCGGTCGAGCCGGTCGATGCGCTGGTAGCGGAAGAGCCGCTCGGAGTACGACTTCGCCGCCGACAGCACGGCGGGCAGGTGCGGCAGCCCGGCGCCGACGACGATCAGCGGGGCCCCCAGCTGGGACAACTCGTGGCAGGCGGCGCAGAGCGCGGACACGTCGGCCGGTCCCAGATCCTGCATCTCGTCGATGAACAGGGCGATGCCGGTGCCCACGTCGGTGGCCAGCGACGCGGCGTCGGTGAACAGCTCGACCAGGTCGATCTCGATGTCGCCGGAGTCGGCCCGGCCGCGGGCGGGCGGCACGTCGATCCCCGGCGCCCAGCGGTCCTTGAGCTTTGCGTTCGCGTCGTTGGCCCGCAGCGCGAACGCCTTGAGCACGCCGAGCACCTCGTCGACCCGCTCCGGGTTGCGGTGGTGCGGCGTCAGCTCACGGATGGCCATGTGCAGCGCGGCCGACACCGGACGCCGCAACGACTGGTCCGGCCGGGCCTCGATCTTGCCGGTGCCCCACAGCCGGCCGATCGCGGCCGACCGCAGCGTGTTGAGCAGGACCGTCTTGCCCACGCCGCGCAGCCCGGTGAGCACGAGGCTGCGCTCGGGACGGCCGCGGGCCACCCGCTCCAGGACGACGTCGAACGCGTCCAGCTCACGGCCGCGCCCGGCCAGCTCGGGTGGGCGCTGGCCGGCGCCGGGAGCGTACGGGTTCCGCACCGGATCCACGGATAGCACCGTATCGGGCTGTCTAGCTCCAAAGCTAGAGTCGGGTATTCGAGTCGCCTATAGCGATGTCTAGCGAAATCAGTAGACGATGCTAGTTGCCGCCATACTCGCGGAGGCAGAGCACGAAGTCGAGGCTGTCCAGCTCGCTGTCATAGAAGTACCACTTGGTGTACTTGGCGACCTTGCCGCACTTGTTCTCGGCGTCCGCCTCGCCGGTCGTCCGGCCGTCGACCCGCTTGAGCACCTCGTACGTCCCGCTGGCACACGCCACGATCTTCAGGTCGGGGCTGTCGTCGGCGTTGCCCTCGTTGCGGACGCACTGGCCCTGCTTGACGAACCGCGCGCCCTCGCTGGACTGCGGCTCGGGAACGGAGACGTCGTTGGTCACGCGCCCGGTCGGGGTCACCGGGACGCGCGTGCCGTTCGCGTCGGAGGTGCTGGACCGCGACAGCAGCACCGCTGTCGTACCCAGACCACCGCAGACCAACAGCCCCAACACGACGAGCAGCGCGACGATCGGACCGTTGCGCCGCTTCTGCGGCAGCGGCGCCGGCGGCTGGTGCCACGCCGGCGGCGGCGTGTTCAGCGGCGCGGACTGATACGGGGGCGGCGTGTACCCGCGGTCGGGCGGCGGCACCGACATCGGCTGCCCACCCCAGGCGGGCTCCGGGGCCGGAGGGGTCGCCGACTCCCCCCACGGGTCGGCCGGCTCCGTGTACGGCTCGCCGGACCCCGGCGAACCCCCGGGCGACCAGCCCTGGCCGGGGTACGGGCCGTTCTGCGACATCGGATTCCTCCAGGCGGGGTTCGCTGTAGGCAACCGTAGCGTGGACCACCGGCGCGTTCCCTCCCGGAATCGCGCCGACCATGGTCTCAACGTGGCGACGACCGCGGACATCGCCGTATCTGTCGGCAACAAGACGCGCGGCACCCGTTTCCCGGCGGATACCGTTCCTGCCCATGTCCGTCTGGCTGGTCTGCTGCTCGGCCGTCTTCGGTGCGGCCGCGGCCGCGTTCGTGCCGCGCGTCGCGCACCGCCTGGCCGTCCCGCGCGGGACGCCGGCCCGGGCGGCTTGCGCTCACTGCGCCACACCCTTCACCGATTGGGTACGCGCGGGAGCGGCATGCGCCTGCGCGGGGGCGCCGGTGTGGACAGTCCTCGCCGGGGCGCTGGCCGCCGGAATGCTCGGTGCCACGATCGGCCCGTCGCCGTTGCTGCTCGTCGCCCTGCCGGCCACCGTCCTCGGCGTGCTGCTCGCCGTGATCGACATCCGGTGCCTGCGCCTGCCCGACCGCCTCGTGGCCGCGCTGGCGGCTGTCACGGTGCCACCGCTGGCCGGGGCGGCGCTGCTCGCCGGGGAGCCCGGCCGGCTGGGGCGGGCGGTCGTGGCGGCGGGGCTGAGCGCCGCGGCGTACCTGATCATCGCTCTGCTGCCCGGCCACGGCCTGGGCCTCGGCGACGTGAAGCTGGCGACGGTCCTCGGTTTCGTCCTCGGCTTCGCCGGCTGGCCGGCGACGGCCGTCGGTCTGCTCGCGCCGCACCTGATCAACGGGCCGATCGCGGTGGCGCTGCTGGCGGCCCGCCGGGCCGGCCGGCGCACCGCGCTACCCTTCGGACCGGCCCTGCTCGCGGGGGCGCTCCTGGGACTCGCGGTCTAGAGAAGCCGCAGCTGGCGGTCCTTGGGACGGGCCGGCACGGCGTCGCCCATGCGTTCGAACAGCCCGGCGTCGATGGCCTCCAGGAACGGCGTCGGCGACTGTTCCCGCTCGGTGCCGTGCCGGAAGCGCCGCGCCGAGTGGCTCACGTACAGCCGATCCTGTGCGCGGGTCAGGCCCACGAAGAACAGCCGGCGTTCCTCGGCGGTCTCCTCCTCGGTCGGGGTGCCGCCCGGCCAGCGCAGCGGCAACAGCCCGTCCTCGCAGCCCACCAGGAACACGACGGGGAACTCCAGGCCCTTCGCCGCGTGCAGGGTGAGCAGGTTGACCGCTTCCGCGCGCGGATCCAGCGCGTCGACTTCGGCGCCCGTCGCGATCTCCTGCAGGAATCGGGGCAGGTCGTCGCCGAGCCGCTGGGCAAGCGGCATCAGCAGGTCCGCCGCCGTCCAGATGTCCTCGGGGTCCAGCTGTTCCGCGTCCAGCGTCGGGGCCGCGTACCGCTGGGCCAGGACCTGCGCGCTCCCCTTGACGCGCGCGGCCAGCGACCCGCCGGGGCCGTCCGCGTGCCGCAGCTCGCGCGCGATGACCTGCACCCCGGGCCGGTCCCGCAGGCGGTTGTGCGACCGCTTCTGCACCGGTACGCCCGCCCGCGACAGCGCGTCCACCACGGCCTGCGCCTGTGAGTCCGTGCGGTACAGCACCGCGATGTCCGAGAAGGACAGCGTGCCCGGGGCCACCGCCCGGGAGTCGACGCGCCCCGAGTCGAGCGACCGGTGGGACAGCCCGCCGACCAGCTCGTCGACGGTACGCACGACGAAGTCCGCCTCGTCCGCCACGCTCGCCGCGAAGTAGCGCCCGATCAGCGGCGACTCCGGATTCACCCGCGCCGGATCCAGCCGCCGGCCGCTCACCAGCGAGCTCGGCGCGATGGCCTGCACGGCCGCCGCGAGGATCGGCGCGGACGACCGGTAGTTGCGGGTCAGCCGAACCAGCCGCGCATCGGTGAAGTCCTCGCCGAACCGCAGGAAGTAGCCCACGTCGGCGCCGCGGAACGAGTAGATCGCCTGATCCGGGTCCCCGATCGCGCACAGGTTGCCGTCCGCGGGGCTCAGCAGCCGCAGCAGCTCGTACTGGGTGTCGTCGACGTCCTGGTACTCGTCGACGAAGATCCACTGCCACTGCCGCCGGTACCGCTCCACCAGCGCCGGATCGTCGCGCAGCAGCGCGACCGGCAGCGTCAGCAGATCATCCAGGTCGACGAGGTCCTGCTGGCGGAGCACCTTCGTGTACGAGGCGTCGTCGTCGCCGGCCTGCTCGCGGGCGGCGGCCCGCTCGGCGTCGTCGGCGATCCGCCAGCCCGCGCCCAGCCCGGCGGCCTTCGCGTTCTCCTTCAGGATCGTCAGGCCCACCGCGTGGAACGTCCCCACCGTGATGTCCTCGGCGGCGTCGCCCATCAGCGCATCCAGCCGCGCCCGCATCTCCTCGGCCGCCCGCCGGGTGAAGGTGATCGCCAGGCAGCGGTGCGGGAACACGTTCATCTCCGCACACAGGTACGCGATCCGGTGCGTCAACGTCCGCGTCTTCCCGGTGCCCGGACCGGCCACGATGAGCAGCGGCCCGCCGGGTGCGGACGCGGCCACCCGCTGCATGGCGTCGAGGCGGTCCAGCAGCCCGGTGCCGACCTCCTCCATGCCGGCCAGCATCGGCTCGAACGGCTCGTGCGGTGACGGCGGCGGCGGAATGGGCGGAGCGGCCTTCCGCACCGGCTCCTTCACCTTGGGCACGGTGGCCCGGCCGACCGCCGGCTCACTGCGCCGCTGCTGCGGCACCGGCACCGGCGTGATGTCGAACAGCGTCTCGGCCTGCGGAGCGCTCTGCTTCGTCCGCAGCTCGCCGGGCTCGAACAGCGTGATGACGCCGTACTCGCCGTCGTACCCGGCAGCCCGCCGCACCTCGCCGCGCCGCAGCCGGGCGATCGCCTCCCGCAGGTTCTCGCCGCCGTGCCGGCCGATCTCGTCCACCGGCGCCGTACGCAGAATGTCCAGCTCCGCGCCGAGGTTCGCGACCAGGTGGTTGAGCTGCCCGTCCACGGTCTTGGACTTCGGCCCCACCCCGTTGATCTCCCCGAGGATCTCGGCGAGCTGGATCAGATGCTCCACGGACTGCCCGCGCGGCAGGCCGGCCTCCCGGTCGGCCAGGTCCTCGACCCGGCTCAGCACCCCGACGGTCAACGGCTTACCGCACTCGGGACACCGCCCACCGGCCTCCCGGGTCCGGGCAGGCTCCCAGTTCACGCCGCACGCCCGATGCCCGTCGGCGTGATACTTGCCCTCCTCCGGGAAGAACTCGATCGTCCCCGCGAGGGTGCGGCCGTCCTTCACCGCGAAGTAGTCCGGCGTACCGGAGAAAAGCGTCGCCTCCCGGGCCAGCGCACCCGGCGAATGCGCGTCGGAGTTGGAGACGAGCCGGTACCGGTCCAGGCTCGACACTCGCCAGTTCATCTCCGGATCGGACGACAACCCGGTCTCGACGGCGGTGATGTGCCCGGCCAGGTCGGCGTAGCAGTCGGCGATCGCATCGAACCCCGACTTCGACCCCAGCGCGGAGAACCACGGCGTCCAGATGTGCGCCGGCACGAGATAGCCGTCCGGGCTGGCCTCCAGCACGATCTCCAGCAGATCCCGCGAATCGAGCCCGAGGATCGGCCGCCCGTCCGCGGTGAGATTCCCGATCCGCCCCAGCGCCGCATTGAAGCGGGCGGCCGCCTCGAGGTCCGGCATGTAGATCAGGTGATGCACCTTGCGCGTACGGTCGTCCCGCTTGTAGATCGTCGAGATCTCGACGCTGAGCATGAACCGCGCGGGAGCGCTTGCCTGCAGCGAGCCGGGGAGGCGACGGGTGACGTCCTTCTCGGCCTCAGGGGCCAGGCGGAACAGGCCCGGCTCGGAGGCGGGACGGAGACTCTCGCGCAGATGATCGAACCAGGCGGGGTGGGTGAAGTCGCCGGTGCCGAGCACGGCGATGCCCTTGCGGCGGGCCCACCAGGCGAGGTTGGGCAGGGTGAGGTCCCGGCTGCAGGCGCGCGAGTAGCGGGAGTGGATGTGCAGGTCGGCGACGTAGGTGGGGCCGGGGGTGGTCACGGGGTCACCGGTCCGGTCGCCCTGGGCGGGGCTGAGGTTTCGTGCTTGCCGGCGGTCTTGTGGCTGGCTCCGGCGGGGATGACGCCGCGGGTGGTCATCGTGTCACCGCCGTCGCCGGCGAACCGCAACGGCGCCACCTTCATGTCCGCGGCAACCGAGGACCCTGCGCTGTCCGAGGGCACGCTGCATCCTGTCACGACCGCCCGGCACGCATGAAGCCGCCACGCGCGAAGTGACATAACCGATCCACGATTGAATCGGGCGGAGGTGATGATCGTGGCTCGGCGGAACAGCCCAGGATTCACTTCCAAGAGGTACCCGCGGCCGCTTCGTCAGGGCGCGCGGAGCTCGATCAGCGTGACCTGGGGCGGCGCGCCGACCCGGACCGGCGGCCCCCAGAACCCCGCGCCGTTCGTCACGTAGACCGGGACCCCGTCGACCTTGCCGTAGCCGCTCACGACCGGCTGTTCGAGCTTGACGAGAAGGTTGAACGGGACCATCTGCCCGCCGTGGGTGTGCCCCGACACCTGCAGGTCCACCCCGTACCGCGAGACGTCCCGCGCGACGACGGGCTGATGGGCCATCAGCACGACGGGGCGATCGGGCTCCCGGTTGCCGAGCGCCCGCTCGTAGTCGGGCCCGTCACCGAACTCGGTCCCACCCAGGTCGTTCACGCCGGCCAGGTCCAGCCCGTCCAGCTCCAGCCGCTCATTGCGCAACGGCCGAACCCCCAAGCGCGCGACCTCGTCCACCCACTGCTTGTAGCCCGAGTAGTACTCGTGGTTCCCGGTGACGAAGTACGCCCCCCGCCGCGACCGGATCCCGGCGAGCGGGGCGGCGACCCGCCCGAGCTCGGCCACGCTGCCGTCCACGAGGTCGCCGACCACGCACACCACGTCGGCGTCGACGGAGTTGATGAGGTCGACGATCCGCTCGGTGTGCCGTACGCCGGTCAGCGGCCCGAGGTGAATGTCGGACACGACGGCCAGCCGCGTGCCATCCATGCCCCGGGGCAGCTTCGCGATCGGGATCTGAACGCGGTCCAGGCGAGGTCCGCCGGTCGCCGTCTTGACGCCGTAGCCGGTGACGCCGGCGGCCGTGAGCCCGGCGAAGATCGCGGCGCCGCGGGCGAGCACCAGCCGCCGGTCGACGCCGGGCCGCCCGTCAGGTCCCATGGGTGGGGTCCCCGCAGGCGCCGGCGCAGTCGCCTCCGCCGCGGCCGTCGTCGTCCCCGCGGTCGTCGTCCTTGCGGCTGGCGTTCCCGCGGTCGTCGTTCCTGCGGCTGGCGTTCCCGCGGTCGTCGTTCCTGCAGCTGGCGTTCCCACGGTCGTCGTTCCTGCGGTCGTCGTTCCCGCGGCTGGCGTTCCCGCGGCTGGCGTTCCCGCGGCTGGCGTTCCCGCGGCTGGCGTTCCCGGCGAGGCCTTCGCCGGCGCAGATGATGTCGCCGCCGTTGCGGCGTGCCGCGGGTCGCCGTGGTCGGCAGTCTCATCCGAGTTCGGCCGCTCACCGCCGGTCCGCTTCTCCCGGGCCCCCAGCCACAGGTTCGCGATCAGGCGTGGAATCTCCAGCACCGCCAGCACGACGAGCAGGTAGAACATCAGCGCAAGCCACAGGTAGCCGGGCCAGGCCAGCCACTTCGCGAAGCCGGCGCGCGTACCGATCAGGGTGGCCGGGATCAGCAACGCGAACACGACCGCCGCGACGGCGCCGATGCGCGACGCGCGCCCCTTGCCGAAGGGGTCCCGTACGAGGCGCTTCCACAGGTACAGGTGGATCAGGCCGATGACGACGAAGACCAACCCGACTAACCCGAACAAGCTCAGCCTCCGGCGAAGGGGGGCAGGACGTCGACGGTCGCCCCGGCGGGCAGCGCCGCTTGCCGATCATGGCAGGCGAGCCCGTCGACGAGGAAACTCGCGGCTTTGAGGACGACAGCGAGTCGTTCCCCGTGCCGCGTCGTCAGTTCTGTCACCAGTTCGTCGAGGGACGTGGCATCGGCGAGCTCCTCGCGTACACCGCCGGCGGCGGCGCGGGCTCCCGCGAAGTATCGAACCTGGGGCATGCCGGTCAGCCTCCGATCG
The DNA here is from genome assembly GCF_040677315.1 of Actinoplanes sp. NPDC049316. Lineage (NCBI taxonomy): Bacteria > Bacillati > Actinomycetota > Actinomycetes > Micromonosporales > Micromonosporaceae > Actinoplanes > Actinoplanes sp. NPDC049316. The sequence continues at coordinate 58,313 of NZ_JBFAQM010000011.1, forward strand.
CGGACATCGGGCGTACCGGCTGGAGGAAGGACGGATCGTCGATCCCATGGCCGGCCTTCTTGCCCCACATGGCCGCCCGCCAGGCGTCGGCGACCTCTTCGTCGGACGCGTCGCCGCGGAGGAGGCCACGCAGGTCCGACTCACCGGTCGCGAACAGGCAGTTGCGCACCTGGCCGTCGGCCGTCAGCCGCGTACGGTCGCAGTCCCCGCAGAACGGCCTGGTCACGCTGCCGATGACGCCCACCCGCGCGGGCTTCCCGGCCGCATCCTCGTAACCCGGCACCAGCCAGGTCTCGGCCGGCGCTGTTCCACGTGAAACCGGATCAGGCATCAGCCCGTACGGCTCCAGCGACTCCAAGATCGCCGCAGCGGTGACCATCTCCTGCCGGTCCCACTGGTGCTGGGCGTCCAGCGGCATCTGCTCGATGAACCGCAGCTCGTACCCGTGGTCCAGTGCGAACTGCAGCAGTGCCGGAGCCTCGTCGTCGTTGATGCCCCGCATCAGCACGGTGTTGATCTTGACTGGGGTGAGCCCGGCCCGAGCGGCGCCCGCGAGGCCCTTCAGCACGTCGGCATGTCGGTCGCGGTGCGTGAGCTGCTCGAAGCGCTCGGGCGACAACGTGTCCAGCGAGACGTTGACCCGGTCGAGCCCGGCGTCTCGCAACGGCCGCGCCAGCCGCTCCAACCCGATCCCGTTCGTCGTGATGGACAGCTTCGGCCGGGGATGCAACTCGGCCGCGGCGGCGACGATGCCCAGCAGGCCGCGCCGGATCAGCGGCTCGCCGCCCGTGAACCGGACCTCGGTGACCCCCAGCTGCTCGACGGCGATCCGCAGGAGCCGCCCGACCTCACCGTCGGTCAGCTGCTGTTCCTTCGGCATCCACGCGAGCCCTTCCTCGGGCATGCAGTAGGTGCACCGCAGGTTGCAGCGGTCGGTCAGCGAGACGCGGAGGTCGGTCGCCACCCGCCCGAAACGGTCGGCGAGCATGCCACCCCGCCCGGGCCGCTGCGGCACCGACGGGGAAAGCTCCGGCATGTCTCCGTGCTCGGACGCCCGCTGCGGAACGGCAGGTACGGCAAGCTCGGTCACCGCTCGAACCTAGCGCCTGGATACGACAATTGCCGCCGCCCGATCCGTACTGCGGCGCATGTCATGCGGCCTCGGCATCGACAAAGCCGCCGTGGAGAGCGCCGGCCGGCTGAGGACCTATCCGCCCAGCATCGAGTTCGCCGCCGAACGCACCGCCCCCCGGCACCGAGTTCACCGCCGAACGCACCGCGGGCCGGCTGAGGGACTATCCGCCCAGCACCGAGTCGACCGCCGAACGCACCGCGCCTCGGTACGCCTCCCCGAACGCCGCCGTGTGCACGAGCACCAGGTGCAGCTGATGCAGCGCGACACGATCTCGCCATCCTTCGCTCAACGGCCACACCTCCTCGTACGCCGACAAGATCGTCGCCAGGTGTGGGGCCCCACCGAAGAGCGCCAACTGAGCCAGGTCGGTCTCCCGGTGTCCGCCGTGCGCCGCCGGGTCGACGAGCCAGGCACGCCCGTCCGCCGCCCAGAGCACGTTCCCCGGCCACAGGTCGCCATGGAGTCGCGCCGGCTGCTCGTCCCCGCCGTACGCGTCGATGCGCTCGATGATGCGGTCGACCGCCGCGACGTCGGCCGGCGAGAGCGCACCCCGATCCGCTGACATCCGGAGGTACGGTCGCAGCCGGCGCTCGCCGAACCAGGTCCCCCAGGGCCCCGCCGAGGTGGTGTTGTCCTGGATCAACGGACCGATGAATCCGGGCCAGGAGGCACCGAAGCTGTCGGCCCCCGCGCGGTGCATCGCGGCGAGGTCCCGCCCGAAGCGTTCCGCCGCAGCAGGGGTGGCCGTCCCGGGTTCCACCCATTCCAGGGCGAGCATCTCGTCCAGCGCGACGAACACTTCGGGAATGGGCACCGTGCCCGCTTCCCGCAGCCAGGCCAATCCGGCTGCCTCGGCGGCGAAGAACTGCTCCGGCGGCCGGCCGGACGGCCACGTCTTGGCGAACAGCGAGAAGCCGTCGTCCAAGGTCAGGCACGATGCGGCGCATACGTGACCCCCTCCGACAGGGGTCTCACGAATCCGCTGGTGCGTGAGAAATGTCGGGAGGTGCTGCGGGTGCGCGCGCAAGTACGGCAGATCCACCGCCTTATCTTCCACTTCGGGTTACGGAGCCCTCGAATCGGAGTCAAAATGTCGGCATGACACCTGTCGCTGTGCGTTCGTACCGGCCGAGCGACCACAGTGCCGGCCGCCGCCTGTGGGCCGAGCTGACGGCTCAGCACAACCGGATGTACGGCGACGCCTCCGACGACGGCGGCGCCGGCTTCGAGGAATACCTCACCCGGCTGGACCTCGGCGGACTCTGGGTCGCCGACCATGCGGACGACGGCGTGATCGGGCTTGTCGGGCTGATCATCCGCGGGCGTGCCGGCGAGGTGGAGCCTGTGGTCGTCACGGCCTCGCACCGGCACAAGGGTGTGGGCCGCAAGCTGCTGCGCCACGTCGCGCAGGAAGCGAAGAAGCGCAGCATGCAGTCGCTCACCATTTCGCCCGCTTCGAGGAACGTGGACGCGATCCGCAGCCTGCACGCCGCCGGCTACGACGTGGTGTCGTCGATCGAGCTCACGATGGACCTGGACCGCCACTCGCACGAATGGCAGCAGGACAGCCTGGAGCTGCACGAACTTCAATTCCGCTCCTGACTCCCGGGGGCCCGGCGGGCCGCTGCTTCTGCCCGGGCAGCCTGCCAGGTCCGGCGGAGGGTTCGCGGGTTATCCACAACAGGGCTGGCCGCTTGTCTGGATCTTGGAGTTATCCACAAGGCGGCGGCTTCGGCACGCGGCGCCCGGCGGGTTTGCGCCACGCTGCCCGGCATGACGACATTGAAGGTCCGCACGCCGGCCGAGTTGATCACCGCGGTCCCGTACCTGATCGGTTTCCACCCCTCGGACAGCCTGGTCGTGGCCGTGGTCAAGGGCAGCCGCCTGGCCTTCGCGGCCCGCATCGACCTGCCCGAGGCCGGCGTGCCCGACACCGAGGCACGTGCGCCGGTGCTGCACCTGGCCACCGTCGTGGCCGAGCAGGAGCCCGAGGGAGTCACGATCATCGGGTACGGGGACCGCGACCGCGTGACGCCGTCCGTCCAGCACCTGTCCCGGACGCTGGCCGGCGCGGGGGTGAAGATCCTCGACGAGTTCCGGGTGGCCGACGGTCGCTACTGGTCCTACCTGTGCACCGAACCGGCCTGCTGCCCGGAAGAGGGCAAGCCGTGCGACCCGCCGGACAGCGTGCTCGCGGTGGAGGCGACCTTCGCGGGGGCGGTCGCACTGGCCAGCCGGAGGGTCCTCGAGGACCGGCTGGCCGCCGCGACGGGCGACGAACGTCAAGCGATGGACGAGGCGGACCGACGAGCGCTGTCCCGTTTCCGTGAACTGAGCGGTCCTGCCGCGGCGAAGCGGGAACCGAGCAGCTCACCCACGGCGAAGCGCGACCTCGAGCTCGTACGCGCGGGCCGGGCAGCGATCCGCCACGCCGAGCGCACCGCCCGAGCCGGTGAACGCCTCACCGACGACGAGATCGCCTGGCTGGGCCACCTCATGACATCCGTTCAGGTCCGCGACTATGCGTGGATCCGCAGCGGTACGGCGGACTGGGAGATCTCGCTCTGGTCGGACGTGGTCCGCCGGGTCGACCCGCTGCGGGTGCCCGCGCCGGCGTCCCTGCTCGCCTTCATCGCGTGGCGTGCGGGCATGGGCGCCTTGGCGACCATCGCCGTGGAGCGCGCCCTGGACGCCGACGGCGCTTACTCGATGGCGCAGACGATGATCGCAACCCTGCACGCCGCCGTCCCACCGTCCGCGCTGACCCGCTGGCCTGCGCCCGGCGAGAAGCCGAGCCGTCGCAAGAAACGGGTCGAGCACCGGAAGACGCGTCTCAAGCGCAGACCCGACGACGGATCGGCAGCCCGCAAAGCTCGCTACCGCACCCGCCGCCGTGTCTGACGCGAAGAGAGGGATCCGGCTGTCAGGGGCGCTCCGTCTCCTGCCGTACGGTCGCCGAGTCGAGGTCACCCGTGCGCAAGGCGGACATCGTGCCGCCGGGCGTCGGGTCGTCGGCGGTCTGGTGCAGGCCGGGCACCCGGTCCTCGATGACGAAGGTCGCCCGGGTGTGAGCCGGCGCGCCGGGACGGGTCACGTACGGCACGACCCGGAAGTCGGCCGTCAACGAGTCGGGCGTGATCGTCGTGCGGACGTACCCGCGCTGGTTGTTGTAGAAGCGCAGGTGGGGGTTCCAGGCCGCCCAGGGGTGGGCTCCGGGCACCACGTCCGCGCCGTCGCCCGTCGACGTGATCGAGGAACACACCAGCTCGGTTCCGACCGTACGGGACGTCGGGTCCGACCAGTCCAGCTTCAGCTCGTCGGCCCAGTGCGCGTGGACGTCACCGGTGAGCACGACCGGGTTCCGTACGCCCGCGTCCACCCAGCCCCGGGTGATGCGATCGCGCGAGGCGGCGTACCCGTCCCAGCTGTCCATGCTGACGACCTTGGCCGGTCCGGAGTTGTTGTCGCGCTGGCCGAAGAAGACCTGCTGGCCGAGCACGTCCCACCGGGCCGACGAGCGGCGGAAGCCGTCGATCAGCCACGCCTCCTGCTGCGGGCCGGTGATCGACCGGGCCGGGTCGGTGGCGGCCGGGCAGTCCTTGTACCCGTCGCCGCAGCCCTGATCGTCGCGGAACTGCCGGGTGTCGAGCATGTGGAAGGTGGCGAGGCGTCCCCAATGCAGGCGGCGGTACAGCTGCATGTCGATCCCGCGGGGAACCGACGTACGGCGCAACGGCATGTTCTCGTAGTACGCCTGGAAGGCGGCGGCGCGGCGGGCGAGGAAGGTGGGGTCCGGCTGCTCCGGCACCTCGTCGGCCCAGTTGTTCTCGACCTCGTGGTCGTCGAACACCACCGCCCACGGGGCCACGGCGTGCGCCGCCTGCAGGTCGGGATCGGTCTTGTGCTGCGCGTGGCGCTGGCGGTAGTTGGCCAGCGTCACGGTTTCCGGGCCGGCGTGATCACGCGGGTTGCCGGTCGGCGAGTTGTAGGTGTGCGGCGCGTACTCGTACTGGTAGTCGCCGAGGTGCAGCACCAGATCCGGCTCGTCCTCGGCGAGCCGCCGGTACGCGGTGAAGTAGCCGTGCTCGTACTGCGAGCACGAGACGAACGACATGGCGAGCGCCGTGGGGAACGCCCAGCGAGCCGGGGCCGTACGCGTCCGCCCGACCGGCGACACGTACTTCTCGGCCTTGAATCGGTAGAAGTACTCCCGGGCCGGCAGCAGACCGTTCAGCTCCACGTGAACGGTGTGCGCAGCCGAGGCGCGCGCCGCGGCGACGCCACGTCGCACGATCTTGCGGAAGCGGACGTCCGTCGCCACTTCCCAATGCACCGGCAGGTCCCGCGACGGCATCCCGCCGAGTCCGTCCTCCGCCAGCGGGGTGGGGGCCAGCCGGGTCCAGAGCACGAAGCCGTCGGCGTCCGGGTCGCCGGACGCGACGCCGAGGGTGAACGGATCACTGCGCAGAGGGCCGCGGTACGGGGCCGCGGAGGCGGCCAGCGGCCAGGTCGTGGCGGCGGTGGCCGCGCCGACCGCCGCGCCGCTGAGCAGGAGGGTACGTCGCGACAGTGCCATGTGAGGCTCCCAGCGATTCCGGGGGTACGGACGCTGGAAAGCCTCATGACCGTGAATGTCCGGGCCGGGTGCCGCGGATTAATGCCCGTCGAAGAGGGAACGAACTCAGACGGTCACTCGCTGCGTTCCCGTGTAGACGTTCATCGACGATCCGCGCAGAAAGCCGACGAGCGTCATGCCCGCCCCCTCGGCCAGCTCCGCGGCGAGCGTGCTGGGGGCGGACACCGCGGCGAGCAGCGGAATCCCCGCCATCCACGCCTTCTGGGTGAGCTCGAAACTGGCTCGCCCGGACACCATCAAGATGTGCCCGGCAAGCGGCAGCCGCCCCTCACGCAGCGCCCATCCGATCACCTTGTCGACCGCGTTGTGCCGTCCGACGTCCTCCCGGAGAACCACGAGATCGCCGGTCGTGGTGAAAAGCGCGGCCGCGTGCAGTCCGCCCGTACGGTCGAAGGTCCGCTGCGCCGCCCGCAGCTTGTCCGGCAAGGCCGCCAGCGTCGCGGCAGCGACCGTCGCCTGGTCGGTGGTCACGTCGAACCGCGAACGGGTACGCACGGCATCGATGCTGGCCTTCCCGCAGACCCCGCACGAGCTCGTGGTGTAGAAGTTGCGGCTCGGGTCGGTGTCCGGCGGCGGCACATGAGAGCCCAGCACGACATCCACCACGTTGTACGTGTTCGGTGTGTCCGTGCCGGCGCACAGCTGGGCCGTCACCACGTCGTCCGCGGCCCGGATGATGCCCTCGGTCAGCAGGAAGCCCATCGCCAAGTCGATGTCCTGCCCCGGCGTACGCATCGTGACCGCGAGCGGCTCCTTACGCAGCCGGATCTCGAGCGGCTCCTCGGCCGCGAGGTCATCGGGCCGCCGCCGAGGCACGCCCGTCCCGTCCAGGTCGATCTTCATGACCGGTCGCCGGTTCATCGTGCGTGCCATCCGTCGAGCGTAGGCCCGTGCGCCTCATTCCACCGTGCGCCGCAAAGCGCCGCCGCTCACCTGCCCTCCGCCGCTCACCTGCCTGCGGACCGCGCCCACCTGCCTGGCGACGCCGGACACCTGCCCGCCGCCGACCTGCCTGACGACCGCGCCCACGCGCCCGGCGAGGCCGGACCTGCCCGGCGAGGCCGGACACCTGCCCGGCGAGGCCGGACACCTGCCCGGCGAGGCCGGACACCTGCCCGGCGAGGCCGGACACCTGCCCGGCGAGGCCGGACCTGCCCGGCAACGCCGGACACGGGCGGCCGGCGCGAAACCCCGGTGAAGTCCCAGGCCCGCGCAGTGTCGGGCTCCGCGCAGTCACGCTCGACGGCCCGGCGGGATACGGTACGTACGTGGGGGGATTCGCGGCGGTGGTGCTGGCAGGCGGTGCAGCGCGTCGGATGGGTGGGGCGGACAAGGCTGCCATCCCGGTCGCGGGGCAGTCGATGCTGACCCGGGTGCTCGCCGCGGTGCACGACGCCGAGCCTCAGGTGGTCGTCGGTCGCGTACCCCCGGACCTGCCCGTCGAGGTGGCCTCCACCAGCGAGGAGCCGCGTGGTGGCGGACCCGTGGCCGCCACCGCGGCCGGGCTCGCCCTGGTTCCCGAGGACGTCAGCTTCACGGCTCTGCTCGCCGCCGATCTGCCCCTGCTGACCGGTGAGGCGATCGACGTGCTGCGGCTCACGGTGGAGGCCGCGCCGATGCAGGGCGCTCTCTACCGGGACGCGGAGGGCCGGCGGCAGACGCTCTGCGGGGTGTGGCGTACGGCCGCCCTGCGCGAGGCGGTCGGCAAGCTCGCCGAGGAGCGTGGCAGTCTGCACGGCGCGTCGATGCACGCCCTGCTGGAGCATCTGCGCTTCATCGAGGTGTCGTGGCGCCGGCCCGGGCCGCCGCCCTGGTTCGACTGCGACACCGACGACGACCTGCGGACCGCGGAGGAGTGGGCGCGATGAACGTGCTCGAAGAGTGGATCAAACTTGCGTCCGCGGAGCTGGGACTAGCCCCCGCCGACCTGGACCAGAAGGCAGTCCTCGACGTCGCCCGGGACGTCGCGCACAACGTCGTGCGGCCCGGCGCTCCGGTCACCGCGTACCTGATGGGCATCGCGGTCGGGCGGGGCGCCGATCCGGCGGTGGCCGCGGCCCGGCTCAGCGAACTGGCGCTCGCCTGGCCGGCCGACCACCCGGAGTGAGCATCGGCAGTCCGGGCGACCACCCGGAATGAGCATCGGCAGTCCAGGACGACCACCCGGAGTGAGCATCGGCAGTCCGGGCGACCGTCGGAATGAGACGCGGCCGGTGGGCTTGCGGTTCGCTCGATAGGGTGGCGGGGCGGAGGTGACGATCATGACGGCGGAGAACATGGCCGAGCAGCCTGAAGGCGTGCTGCTCGATGAGCCGACCACGGCCGACCTGCGGGCCAAGGTGACCGAGGCGTGGCGGGAGTTCGCCGCGGCGCTGGCTGCCTTGCTGCCCACCCTGGAGCCCGGTGCGCACGTCGATCTCACCCTCGACCCGACCGCTTCGGGGACCGGCACCGCCGTGTATTCGGTGAGCATCCGGGTGCTGCCCGGCGGCGTCATCGAGGCGCTGGCGGTCGGCAACGCCAGTCTGCCCGAGGGCTACCGGATGGATCGCTCTTCCGTGGCCGGCCTGGTCGCGCTCGGCTGGTCGCCCCCCGGTGTGCTGCCGGGCTCGGGTGACTCGTTCGGGCTGCGGACGACGGCCGGCGCCGCCAAGCAGCTCGCGACCGTCGTCTCGCGCACCCTGCGTGACGTGTACGGCGCCCCACATCCGGCCTTCCTCGTGTACCTGGTGCACGACGAGGAGGACGAGCCGATCGAGACCGCCCCGCTGGCCACCGCCCGGCACGAGCCCTCGATCGATGAGGAGCTCAGCCTCGACGACCTCGACGAGGACGGCGTGCTCTCCGAGGCGCTCGCCAACGCCGCCGACGAGGTGGTGCCGCTGGACGAGCGGGTACGCACCGTCGTCGCGACCATGTCCAAGACGACGGTGGACCAGCTGCAGGTCGACACCGACGGCGACATCGGCATCCGGGCGGGTTCGGCGATGGTCTTCGTGCGGGTGCGCGACAACCCGCCGCTGGTGGACGTCTTCTCGCCGATCCTCACCGAGGTCGAGCCCACCGAGCAGCTGTACGTGAAGCTGTCCGAGCTCACCAACCGCATGCCGATCGGCCGCCTGTACTGCGCCCAGGACACCGTGTGGGCATCCATCCCGGTGTTCGGCCGCAACTTCCAGGCGACCCACTTGATGCTGGCCGTGCAGGTGATGACCGGGCTTGCCGACGAGCTGGACGACCGCCTGCACGGCGAGTTCGGCGGCAAACGGTTCTTCGGCGAGGGCGACAAACCCGCCCCGGCGAAGGTGGCCCCGGAACCCGGCGACCACCGCCCCGGCATGTACCTGTAGGCCCACGAACACAGCCGGCGAGGCCTGGGCCCCGCCTCCCGGCCGAACCCCGGAACGCTAAACGTTCGGCAGCCAGGCCACCCGTTCCATCGTGGACAGCCGCGAAGCCCGGATCCCGTCGTCCGACAGCGTCCACAGCACATCCCCCACGACCAGCGACCGCCGTACGGTTCCCTGGTCGATCATCCCGATCTGCTCGATCCCGGTCGCGGTGACCCGCAATGCCACCGCCCCTCCCGTCGGCAGCCCGCGATCGAACGTCGGCCATGCCGTCACCGGCACCACCAGCAGGTTCGTCGCGGGCCACCACAGCAGCGCGTGCGGGTCGTACTCGGCTTCGGACTGGCCTGCGGGGATCTGGTGCTGGGCGAGCCGGGCCGGGTGGGCCGGATCGGTGACGTCGAAGAGGGAGATCTGGGTGCCCTGGACGCGGCCGTTGCCGTCTGCTTCCTGCCCGACCCCGATCAGTCTGTTCTCGCCGGCCGGCTGCAGGTGCGCCGAGTAGCCGGTGATCTTCAGCTCTCCGGTCACGCGCGGGTGCGAAGGGTCGCTGAGGTCGACGCTGTAGAGCGGGTCGGTCTGGCGGAAGGTCACCACGTAGCCGCGGGGGCCGATGAAGCGTACGGAGTAGATGCGTTCGCCCTTGCCGAGGCCGTCGACTTCGCCGGTCTGCACGAGCTTGTCGCCGTCCTGGCGGAGCACGCGTACGGCGGACTGCCCCTTGGTCTCGTCGGTCGTGGCGACGCGCAGGTGTCCGTTCCATTCGCTCAGCGCGTACTGATTGATCAGGAAGCCCGGGACGTGGCCGGCCGCGGCGTAGGTCGGGGGTTGGTTTCCTGCCGTGGTGAAGCGGTAGAGGTCGGTCTCCTGCCGGACCGGCGCGGCGGCGCGGCCCTTGAACCAGTCGAGGCGCCAGCGTTGGTCGGCGGCCAGGTACAGGCTTTCGCCGGTGGCGTAGACGGTGTCGCCGTCCGCCACGACCGTGACCGGGTCGCCGCTGCCGAGCGCGGGACGGGTCAGGTCGAAGGTGAGGATGCTGACCATCGAGGCGGCGGAGTAGTCGGTGGGCCGGCTGACCCGGCCGCAGTCGACCGTGCCCTTGCTGGTCGTGCCGTCGGTGGTGACTTCCCAGGTCGGTAGCCAGGCATCGGCCGACGCGCCGTCGATGGTCTTGCGGTTGGCGGCGACCCGGTCGGCGTCGTCGGCAGCGCCCGAGCTCAGCGGGAAGGTGATGCGCGGGGCGGTCCTCAGGACGACGCGTGCCGTGCTGCCGGTGAGGCGGGCGTCGACGAGCGTTCCCTCGCCCTTGTAGCGGCTGATGATGCGCGGCGGTCCGCTCAGGTCGACCGACAGCACCTGCGGTCCGACCGGGGCCGGTGCACCCTTGTCGGCGATGTACCGGCCCATGCCGCCGGAGGCCAGCACCAATGCCACGTTCCCGGAGAGCAGCAGGTCCAGCTGGTCGCCGGCGAGCGGGAGGCCGAGGTTCAACTTCCCGGTGAGTCGCCGGGTCGCCGCATCGATCACCCGTAGCGTGCCGTGCTGGACCGTGACGATCCGCCGGCCGTCGGTCTTCACGATGTCCGGCTCGTCCGCGTCCTGCTCATGGTTGTTGGTGCTGGAGTGGGCCGGCGCTGCCGCGCCGCCGCTGTCGGCCGCCGCGCCGGCGCTGTCGGCCATCGTGCGCGCTCCACCGACGGACACCGCCTCCGGGACCGGGGCGCTACCCGGGAATCCGTACGGTCCGACGCTCGCCTTGGCCGCCTGCTTGAGGTCGGCCGCGAGCCGTTCGCACGAGTCGAAGGCGACGAGCCGCATCGCCCCTGATGCGGGAGGCGCCGGCGGCGGCAGCGGTTCCGGTCCCCGGCCGGAGGTGCATCCGGCGAGCGGGATCGCGACGGCGAGCGTGATGCAGAGCAGTGAACGGCGCGACATGGGGGTGGGACGCCACGCGACCACGCCGGGTTCCCCGGTCGCGGGCTCAGCTCGGGGCAGGCACCGGGGTAGGCGTCTCGACCAGCCGGGACAGCACCACCATGCTGCGGGTCGACGTCACGAACGGCTCGGCCCGCAGCCTCTCGAGGGCCTGCTCGAGGTGCCCGATGTCCGCGGCGCGCAGGTGCACCAGGGCGTCGGCCTCGCCGGAGACCGTGTAGGCCCCGACCACCTCGGGGTGCCGGCGCGTCGCGACGGTGATCTGCGCCGGGGTCGTCCGCCCGGTGCAGAAGAGCTCGACGAACGCCTCGGTGGTCCAGCCGACCGCCGCCGGCTCGATGACGGTCGTGAATCCCTTGATGACCCCGCTGGCGCGGAGCCGGTCGACCCGGCGCTTCACCGCCGGCGCGGACAGGGAGACCTTGGCGCCGATGTCCGCGTACGAGGAGCGCGCGTCGGCCACGAGCAACGCAATGATTCGCTGATCCACCGCGTCCATGCGCAACGATTAGCCTCTCGCGGACAAGGGATTGAGCTGTTTCCTGCGTGCCAGCGTACCTACGCTTTACCTCTATGAGCCACACGGAGCGCTTGCCGCGAACCAGGACATATCTCATGTGTCCGCCCGAGCACTTCACGGTCGAGTACGCCATCAACCCGTGGATGGACACCACAGTCCCGGTCGATCCGGCCCTCGCGCTCAAGCAGTGGCAGCTGCTCAAGGACACCCTGACGGACCTCGGCCACACCGTCCACGTCCTGGAGCCCCGCCCGGACCTCCCCGACATGGTGTACGCCGCCAACGGCGCGTTCTCCGTCGACGGCAAGGTCTACGGCGCGCGGTTCGCGTACCCGCAACGGGCCGCCGAGGCCGCGGCTCACCGCCACTTCTACGTCTCCGGCTCGTGGGAGTTCACCGACCCGGAGCACGTCAACGAGGGCGAGGGCGACTTCGCGTACCTGCCCGGCGCGTACGGCGGCCTGATCCTCGCCGGCCACGGCTTCCGCACCGAGCCGGTGGCCCACACCGAGGCGCAGGAGGTGCTCGGCCGTCCGGTGATCTCGCTGCAGCTCGTGGACCCCGCGTACTACCACCTCGACACGGCGCTCGCGGCGCTCGACGACCGCAACGTCACGTACTTCCCCGAGGCCTTCTCCCCGGCGTCGCAGCGCGTCCTGGCCCAGCTCTTCCCGGACGCCGTCATCGCCGACCGCGCCGACGCCGAGGCCTTCGGCCTCAACCTGGTCAGCGACGGCCGCCATGTGGTGCTCAACACCGAGGCCACCGCGATGGGCGAGAAGGTACGCGCGGCCGGCTACACCCCGGTGCACGTCGAGCTGGGCGAACTCAAGCGCGGCGGCGGCAGCGTGAAGTGCGCGGTGGCCGAACTCCGCCCCTGACGCGGGGGGCCTGGGGAGGCGTCGTAGACCATGCGAGGGAAGATGGTTCGCATGACCGACGAGACCCGTAGCGCAGACAAGCAGGACGACGGCTCCGTCATCGTCGTGGGCCCGGACGGCCGCCCCATGGGCACGGTGGAGGCCGACGGCACGATGAAGGCCGAGGAGCCCGGCAACCTCATCGAGCAGCCCGCGAAGGTCATGCGGATCGGCAGCATGATCAAGCAGCTGCTCGAGGAGGTCCGGGCGGCGCCGCTGGACGAAGCGAGCCGGGGGCGGCTGCGGGAGATCCACCAGCGTTCGATCAAGGAGCTGGAGGACGGCCTCGCGCCGGAGCTGCAGGAGGAGCTGGAGCGGCTGTCGCTGCCGTTCGAGTCCGAGACGCCGCCGAGCGAGGCCGAGCTGCGCATCGCGCAGGCCCAGCTGGTCGGCTGGCTGGAGGGGCTGTTCCACGGCATCCAGGCGGCGCTGGTCGCGCAGCAGATGGCGGCGCGTCTGCAGCTCGAGCAGATGCGCGGTGGCCAGGGACGCCCGGCGCTGCCGATGGGCCCCAACGGGATCATCCCGGGAATGCCCGGCCAGGGCGGCGGCGACGGCAGCGGCCGCACCGGCCAGTACCTCTGATCCCACCGCTGCCGCGAAGCCTGGTCCCGGCCGCCGCGCAAAGCCGGCCGGGACGGCCGGCTTTGCGCTACAGCTGGAAGAGTTTCTCCAGGTAGACGGCGACCCCGTCCTCGTCGTTGGTGAGCGCCACCTCGTCGGCGACCTCCTTGACGGCGGGATGGGCGTTGCCCATCGCCACGGAACGGCCGGCCCACGCCAGCAGGGGAAGGTCGTTCGGCATGTCCCCGAACGCCACGACCTGGCCCGCCTCGATGCCCTCGCGCTCGCAGAGCCAGGCGAGCCCGGCCGCCTTGGTCACCCCGGCCGCCGAGATCTCCACCAGCGCCGACGAGGACGAGTGGGTCGCGGTCGCCAGGTCGCCGAGCGTACGGCTGACCAGCGCCGCGAACTCGTCCGGTTCGTGCCGCGCGGACCGGGCCAGCAGCTTCACCGCCGGTACGCTCGTCAGCTCCTCCGGCGCGCTGAGGACCCGTACGGTGTGGTGCTCGCCGTCCCAGTGCAGCGGCCACTTCTCCTCGTACCAGAAGCTTCTGCCGTCATCGACCTCGACGGCGAGGGTGACGTCGGGCACGGCCTCGCGCAGCCGCTCGGTGACGTCGAGCAGGAGCTCGGTGGTGAGCGGGGCCGCCCGCAGGATCTCGTCGGTGTCGGGGTCGTAGACCACGGCGCCGTTGGCGCAGACGGCCGGCAGCGGCTCGGCCATCTGGTCGTAGAGCTGGCGCAGCCAGCGCACCGGCCGGCCGGTGACCAGGACGGTGGGTACGCCGCGATCCTGGAGCCGGTCCAGGATCTCCGTGGTACGCGGGCTGAGCGATCCGTCGCCGCGGATCAGGGTGCCGTCGATGTCCGAGGCGACGAGGCGGAATGGGGCATGCATCACCTCGACAGTAGCCGGTCGAGGAACACGGCCACGCCGTCCTCGTCGTTGGTGAGCGTGACCTCGTCGGCGACCGCCAGCAGCTCGGGGTGCGCGTTGCGCACAGCCACCCGTCCCCAGCCGGCCCAGGCGAACATGGGCAGGTCGTTGGGCATGTCGCCGAAGACGAGCACGTCCGCGGGGTCGACACCGACGGCCTGCGCGACCACGGCGAGACCGGTGCCCTTGTCGACCTCGGGCGGGCAGATCTCGACGTAGTTCAGGCCGGCCTGGGTGACCGATGCCACGTGCGCGGGCACGACCCGGCGGGCGGCCGCGAGCAGGTCGTCGACGTCGCGGTCGAAGGACCGGGCGAACGCCTTGATGACGTCACCGGTGAGGCATTCGGCCCGCGCCCGCCGCTCGAGGGTCACCGGGTAGCGCCAGGTCGGGTCGTAGTCGCCCCAGAGCGGGGCGTCGTCGTGCTCCAGGGCCTCGACCATGACCGAGAGCGGGCCGACCTCGGCCTCCAGGTTCTCCAGCGCGACGGCCAAATCCCGCCCGGGCAGCCGGGCGCTGCGCAGCAGCTGCGACTCGTTCTGGTCGATCACCCAGCCGCCCTGGGCCAGCACGAGGAAGTCGGCGGCCCGGATGTCGTTGCGGGTGAGCTCGGTCAGCCGCGGTCCGCGGCCGGTGGCGCCGACGATGCGGATGCCGGCGGCGCGGACCCGGTCGAGCACCTCATGGGTGTAGGCGGACACCGTGTCGTCGCTGCGGACCAGGGTGCCGTCGAGGTCGGTCGCGATGAGCTTCGGCAGACCGGGCTTCGCCATGAGAACCTCCGTGGGTCGCAGGACCCCCGCGGAGGGCGGAAGGAAAACGGTACACCGGCCCGGCGACCAGCGGCTATGACTTCTGGTAGCGGGCCGGTGTATTCCGAGTTAGCGGATCGGTTCCAACACGTCGCGGCCGCCCAGGTACGGCTGGAGCGCCTTCGGTACGCGCACCGAGCCGTCCGGCTGCTGGTGGTTCTCCAGGATCGGGATCAGCCAGCGCGTCGTGGCGAGCGTGCCGTTCAGCGTCGCCGCCGTCTGGGCCTTGCCGTCGGCGTCCCGGTAGCGGATGTTGAGCCGCCGCGCCTGGAACGTGGTGCAGTTCGACGTCGAGGTCACCTCGCGGTAGCGGCCCTGCGACGGCACCCACGCCTCGCAGTCGTACTTGCGGGCCGCGCTCGAGCCGAGATCCCCGGCCGCCACGTCGATCACCCGGTACGGCACCTCGACCTTGGCGAGCATCTCCTCCTCCATGGCGAGCAGCCGCTGGTGCTCGGCCTGCGCCTGGTCGGGCTTGCAGAAGGAGAACATCTCGACCTTGTCGAACTGGTGCACGCGCAGGATGCCGCGGACGTCCTTGCCGTGCGAACCGGCCTCCCGGCGGTAGCACGACGACCACCCGGCGAACCGTTCCGCGCCGGCCTCCAGGTCGAGGATCTCGTTCGAGTGGTACGCCGCCAGCGCCACCTCCGACGTGCCGACGAGGTACAGGTCGTCGGCCTCCAGCCGATACACCTCGCTGGCGTGCGCACCGAGGAACCCGGTGCCCTCCATCGCGTCGGGGCGGACCAGCGACGGCGTGATCGACGGGGTGAAGCCGTGCTCGACGGCCTGGGCGATGGCCATCTGCAGCATGCCCAGCTGCAGCAGCGCGCCGACGCCGGTGAGGAAGTAGAACCGCGACCCCGAGACCTTGGCGCCGCGCTCGGTGTCGATCGCGCCGAGCAACTCGCCGATCTCGAGGTGGTCCCGCGGCTTGTCGATCGTGGGGAGCTCGCCGACCTCGCGGAGCACGACGAAGTCGTCCTCGCCACCGGGCGGCACCCCGTCCTCCACCAGGTTGGGCACGGCCAGGTGGGCCCGGCGCAGCGCCTCGTCGGCCGTGCTCGCCGCGGCCTCGGCGGTCTTGACCTCGGCGGCGAGCTCCTTGGTGCGGGCCAGCAGCGCCGCCCGCTCGTCGCCCGAGGCCTTCGCGACCTGCTTGCCGAGGGACTTCTGCTCCGCCCGTACGGCCTCGAAGCGCTGGGTGGCCGATCGGCGCTCCTCGTCGGCGCGCAGCAGCTCGTCCACCTTGTCGGCGGGCTCGCCGCGCAGCCGCTGGCTGGCACGGAACAGCTCGGGGTCCTCGCGGAGCAGACGCAGGTCAATCACGATTGATGAGCCTACCGGCGGGCCTGTCCGATCTTCACCCGGATATGCCGGGGTCCGCCTTGTCGCGGCTGTCGTCCGACGCGGTCCACGGCTTCACCGGCGCGACGGTCAGGTCGAACGGCGCCTCCGGGGTCTCGTCCTCGGCCGGCGGGCGCCGCCACGACCACACGGGCTCCGCGGGCTCCTCACCCGCCGCGACGTCCGCGGCCTGCTCCCCGGCCGGTGGCGCCACGGCCCGTCGCCCCGCCAGCCACGCCGACAGCATGACCAGCGCGACCCCGGCTCCCGCGCACCAGACGCCCCGGCCTACCGCCACCTGCATCTGGTCGTCGTCGAGCGTCGTCGCGTCGATCTGCCCGACGATCCGGCTCGTCTCCCCCAGGTACGACCACAGCGTCGCCACCATGGCCAGCAGGAGGCCTCCGGCGCTGAGCGCGGTGAGCCGCGCGTACGCCCGTCCCGGCGCGGGGCCGAACAGCGTGAGCACGGTCGCGGCGATCAGCAGGAACAGGCCGGCGAGGTATCCGCCGCCCCAGCCGCCGAGGTCCGCGATGGTGGTCGTGAACGGGCGGTCCCCGGCGTCGGCCTGACGCAGGATCGTCGCGTCGAGGGCGGTGGTCTGCCACTCCGAGACGAGCGAGGCGAAGAGCGCGAGCGCACCGAGCGCCGCAGCGATCGGCACGAGCCGGCGGTCCCGGGTGATGCCGCTGAGGAAGCTGCTCACGCCGGCCCGGCTGCGGCGCGGTGGCTCGTCGCCGTCGGCGGGGCCGAATTCGACCACGGCTTCCTGGCTCTGGGACATGACACCCATCATGTCCCGCGGGCCGTCCGCCGACCACCGGTGCGGGACATGGACTAGCGTCGTCGGTATGCCTATTCGCACTGCTTCCGCCCGCTGGTCGGGCAACCTCACCGAGGGCTCCGGAACCGTCAAGACCGGAAAGGGCGGGTACGAGGGGAACTACTCCTTCAAGTCCCGCTTCGAGGAGGGCGAGGGGACGAACCCGGAGGAGCTGATCGCCGCCGCGCACGCCGGCTGCTTCTCGATGGCGTTCTCGAAGGCTCTTGCGGACGCCGGTTTCACGCCCACCTCCGTCGAGACCACGGCCAAGGTGCACCTCGACAAGACCGACGCCGGCTTCGGCGTCACCCGCATCGACCTGGAGACCGTCGGCAACGTCCCGAACGTCGACGCCGACACCTTCCAGAAGCTCGCCGAGGGCGCGAAGGAGAACTGCCCGATCTCGCGGCTGCTCTCCCCCGGTGCCGAGATCACCCTCAACGCCACCCTCGCCTGACGACCCGCCCGCTCCGCCCGCTGCCGAAGCGGGCGGAGCGCACGGCGGCGGCCGCAGCCGCCGGTGGAGCACAATGGGCGGCGTGCCGGTCGAGATGAGCCGTGAACGCTTCGAGGAACTGGTCGGCGAGGCCCTCGACGAGGTGCCTCCCGAGCTGCTCAAGACGATGAGCAACGTGGTGATCCTGGTCGAGGACCTGCCACCCGACGGCAGCATGGACCTGCTCGGGCTCTATCAGGGCATCGACCTCACCCGCCGCGGCTGGGACTACGCCGGCGTGCTGCCCGACACCATCACGATCTACCGGCTGCCCACGTTGAACGTCTGCGAGACCGAGACGGACGTCATCGACGAGGTCGCCATCACGGTGGTGCACGAGATCGCGCACCACTTCGGCATCGACGACCACCGGCTGCACGAGCTGGGATGGGGCTGAACGTCCGAGCCCTCGGCGTTGCCGTCCGGTCCTACCCTGATACTCCACGCTTACAGGAGGACCTTCATGCGCAGCGAACTGTTCTCGGCGGACAACCTCGAGAAGGAGTCGGCCCAGCCCGGCCTCCGGCTGCAGAATTCGAAACTGCTCAAGGCGGAGCTGAACGGCGAGTTCATGGCCCGCGTCGGCTCGATGGTCGCGTACCAGGGACAGGTGCAGTTCGAGGCGCTCGGCTCGGGCGGCCTCGGCAAGTTCCTCAAGCAGAAGCTCACCGGCGAGGGCGTACCGCTGATGAAGGTGAGCGGTCGCGGCGACGTCTTCCTCGCGGAGCGCGCCGCCGACATCCACCTCATCGACCTCGAGCCCGGTGACGCCCTGTCGATCAACGGCGCCAACGTGCTCGCCTTCGACTCGTCGCTGACCTACGACATCAAGATGGTGCAGGGCGCCGGCATGCTGTCCAACGCCGGCCTGTTCAACTGCGTTTTCACCGGCCACGGCCGGATCGCGGTGACGACGAAGGGCACGCCCGTGGTGCTCTCCGTCGACCAGCCCACCTACGTGGACCCGCAGGCGGCGATCTGCTGGTCGGCGAGCCTGCAGACCGGCTACCACCGCGCCGAGCAGCTCGGCCTCGGCACGCTGCTGGGCCGCACCACCGGCGAGCGTTTCACGATGAGCTTCGCCGGCCAGGGCTTCGTGGTCGTGCAGCCGTCGGAGGAGCCGCCGGGCGGTCTCGCCGGCGCCGCGCAGGGCCAGCAGCAGCAGGGCGGCATCCTCGGCAACCTGCTGGGCAACTAGATCAAAATCAAGATCAAGAGCTTCATGTCGTAGCTCGGTGGGTGGTGCGGACCGCAACTCCCGTCGAGGCCGGGCCGGGGCCCAGCATTCGCTGGCCCTGGCCCTTCATTCTGCGTGAGTGGCCTACGAGGCCTGCGTGCGTGGCCTACGAGGCCTGCGTGCGTGGCCTACGAGGCCTGCGTGAGTGGCCTACGAGGCCTGCGTGCGTGGCCTACGAGGCCTGCGTGCGTGGCCTACGAGGCCTGCGTGCGTGGCCTACGAGGCCTGCGTGCGTGGCCTACGAGGGCTCGCCGGACCGCAGCCGGGCCAGCCACGCCGCGCTGTCGGCGAAGTCCTTGTTGGTCAGCCCCGGCTGCGTCGGCAGCGGCTCGTCCTGCGCCTGCCTCGACCAGCGGTGGCGCGGGTACGACCCCAGGAAGCGCACCTCCGCGCAGATCCGGCGCAGCCCCTGCAGCGCTTCCCCCAGGCGCGGCTCCGCGACGTGGCCGGTGCAGTCGAGGAAGAAGACGTACACGCCGAGCTGCTCGCCGGTCGGCCGCGACTCGATGCGGGACAGGTTGATGCCGCGGACCGCCAGCTCGGTCAGGACCGACAGCAGGGCGCCGACCCGGTCGTGGGCGATCATCACGGCCAGCGACGTCACGTCGTCCCCGGTGGGCGGCGCGGGCGGGGCCGGACGTGACAGCAGCGCGAAGCGGGTGACCGCGTCGGCGTGGTCGGCGATCTTCTCGGCCAGCACGGTGAGGTTGTTGCGCGGAATCCCGATCGGCGCGCAGATGGCGGCGTCGTACTCCCCCGCAGCGGCGGCCGCTGCGGAAGCCGCATTGGACAGCATGTCGACCACGACGGCGTCGGGCAGGTTGGCGCGCAGCCAGTTGCGGCACTGCGCGGAGGCCTGCGGGTGCGCGGCGACCGTACGGATGGCCGCCAGCGACGTCAGCGAGGCCGATCCGAGCACGAACTCGACCGGCAGCACCACCTCGCGCGTGATGACCAGCGGGCTGCCCGTCCCCAGCTCGTCCAGCGTGACCGGCACCGCCCCGCCGACGGAATTCTCCAGCGGCACGAGGGCGGCGTCCGCCTCGCCGGAGCGCACCGCCTCCAGCGCCTCGGGGACGCTGCGGGCCGGCGTACGGATCCCCCGCTCGGCGGCGGGGATCGTCCGCAGCGCCTGCTCGGTGAAGGTCCCCTCGGGACCGAGGTAGACGAATCGGGTCGGTGGCGTGCCGGGCATGCCCACCACCCTATTGCGAACCGCCCCTCACGCGCCGCACGCGCGCACGCGGATGCCGGTGGGGGCGTCGTTCTGCACCTGCTGGCTGCACACGTCGGTGCCCGCCTCGATCAGCTGGAGGGCGGACGGCGCTCCGGTGGTCACCACGAACAGTGGTTCGTACTTCTGCTCGGCGTGCCGCGCCACGATCTCGATGGTCGCAATTTGCCACGTGCCCGAGCAAAAAGGCCCGTCGATGACCTTCAGCTCGCGGTTCGGGATGCCGGGGGTGCCCTTCACGACGGCGACGACCTGCGCGGCGCTCGGGCCGGCGGTGCACTTCGGGGCCGGCGGCGGTCCGGGCGTCCGGGGCGTCGTGGTCGCCGGCGTGGGCACGGTGGTCGCCGGCGGCGTGTACGGCGTGTACGGCGGTGGCACCCCACCGGTGGGCAACACGCCTCCCGGGGGGAGGACACCGCCCGTGGGCAGGGTCGTCGGCACGACCGGCACCACACCCGGCGCGTACGCCGATGCCGAAGCCCCGGCGCCCGAACTGCCGGTGGGCTCGGGCGGGGACGTGGACGGCGGCGCGGGCGGCTCCCCGCACGCGGCGAGCGCCATCAGCGCACCCACGACAGGCAGCAGCCCTCGGGCGGCCAGACGTCGAACATCCCGCAGCACGCGCTCATGGTAGGTCGTGAACGGCCCGGACAAAGGTCTCGATCCGGTCGCAGTGCGCCGACCGCCGAGCCGTCAACGCAGCGGCCACGAAAAGCGGCCGGCAGGCTGTCGCGCGGGGCGCCGGGAAGGAGCTGTCAGACCGTGACGCGGTGGCCCGCAGCGGTCAGCGTGTCGATCGCCTCGCTCAAGCGCACCCGCGGCACGAGCAGGTAATCCGTGTCGTACGTCGAGAAAGCGATGATGTTGACCCTGGCGTCGGCCAGCGGCGTCACCAGCGAGGCGAGGACCCCGGTCAGCGCGAGGTCGAGCGGGCCGACCACGCGCAGACAGCGCCAGGCGGCCTCCACTGTGGCATCCTGCGGCACCCGGTCGCTCGGGCAGATGATCGACATCTCGTCCGGTGCCCAGGTCACCGAGATGACGCTCTTGTCGTCCGGCCCGTTGCCGAGGGAGGCGGGCAGGGGGGAACCGGCCGGCAGCCGGCACACCGCGTACTCCTCCGGGAGCAGGTCGAGATCGAGCATGAGGGCAGACTACGGTCCGAACCCCCGTCACCCCAATGGGTGACCGGTGCGTCGATCACCACATGATCGACCGCGGATCAGTAGCGGATGGCGGAGAAGAACGTGAGCGAGGCGACCACGTGGCCGTTCTCGGCGAGCGGCGTCGCGATCGCGTCGACCGTGACGTGCCGTTTGCCCTTGGGCGGCTGGATGCGCATCAGGCCCCGGGCGAGCCGCTCCGACGTGAGCGCCAGCAGCGGCGGGATCTTCTCGATCTCCTGGTCGGTGAGGCTGCCGCCGCCGGCCGTGAAGTCGATGAGGTGCAGGGCGCCGTCGCCGCCGAGCAGCGGCTGGCCGACCACCTCCGCGCCCTTGGCCAGGCCCAGCAGGTCGCTGGCGGACGGCGAGACGGCGACGATGGTGTGACTCACGTCGATCACCAGGCACGGCTCGACGGCCTGCCAGACCGTCGCGGCCCACCGGTCGATGTTCGAGACGAACTCCGATTCGACCGGCGTACGCGCCTGTGGCACGAACGCTCCCGAGAGTGAGAGCTCGACGTGCGCCACCCGCACCTCCCTGATCTTCGTGCCGTCCGGCGGACCCGACTCCGGCCGGACCGACGAGGAGCCGAGACTCCACGGTCTCACACCTCGAGTGTCCGGCCGGCGTCGCTCGCGTCAAGCCTCGACGGCGAGCGGTGCACTGCAGGGAACGTTACCGGCGGGTTGCCCGCTTGTCAGCGGCCGTTTGGCTGCCCGGGTACCAGCGGTAGTCGCCGGCCGGCCGGTACGGCGCGTTGGCCCAGGTGGCGGGGTGCTGTGCCACGGCCGAGAGTTTGCCGGCGGTGGCCGGCGAGATGCGGGCGCCCCCGGCGATGAGCAGCCGGTCGAGCTCCTTGTGCGTGGCGACCAGACAGTCCTTGGGCAGCCCGTGCACGCTGATCACACCGGAGCCCACGAAGGCCAGTACGGGCGTGACCGGCACGGTGATGCCCACGGCGGAGCTCATCGCCCGGCCGGCGCGCTTGGCGTCGCGGCGGGCCTCGGCCACGTACGCCGGGCGCTTGCCGTTGATCTGCACCACGTCACCGGCGATCAGGACGCGGGCGCGGCCGTGGTCGGCGACGGTGACGGCGTACACGCCGCCGGGGCCGATCGCGAGGAAGCCGGCCCGGTTGTCGCTCGGGTCGTACTCGTACGCCTGCGAGTCCGTACGAGGCCAGTCGACGATGTGCCACGTGGGGCCCAGGCGGTCGAGGCGGGTCAGCGCGCGGGCGCCGGCGGCCTCGAGGCGGCGGGCGTCGCGTTCGGCGCGGCGGCGGCGGGCCCACTCGACGGGGCTCGGCCGGACCGGCTCGAGCGCGGCGGGTGGCGCGTCGCGACGGGGTTCCAGAGCGGGGGGATAGTTGCGGTGCGGAGCGGGAAGGGCGGCTGGGCGGGCGGGGAAGACAGTCACTGCGACCTCCGGCAAAAGGTCCATCGGGCTCTCTTTCCACTACGGTAAGTGTTGGACCCGGTACTCAAGCAAGCCATGGAACGGGACTGAAAGCGGAATGAGTGGGGATGAATGCCGCATTCACGCACGAGTTCTTTTTCCGTATGGTGCATCACGCGACCTAGGGCTCCCCTGTGATCCGATCCGTCCTCCGTCAAGTTAGCCGACCCTTAGCAGGTCCGCATCCGTCTCCCGGATCTTGGCGCTACGTCACAGGACGGATGCGGACAGTGGGGACAAAATCGGCTCGCCGCGCTGGATCGGAGCGCAGGACCTAGGCTCGACGACGTGGCCCCATATGTCGACAGCGAGGTCGGCCGCCTCGCCACCGTGATCCTGCACCGGCCCGGCGCCGAGCTGGCCCGCCTCACCCCGCGCAACAACGACTCCCTGCTGTTCGACGGCATCCCGTGGGTGGGCCGCGCGCAGGAGGAGCACGACCGGTTCGCCCAGGCCCTGCGCGACCGCGGGGTGGAGGTGCTCTACCTCGGCAGGCTGCTGGAGGAGACGCTCACTGTGGCCGAGGCCCGTGCCGAGCTCACCCGCAGCGTCCTCGAGTCCCCCCGGCTGGGCGACACCCTCCGCGAACGCGTCGCCGCGCACCTCGCCGACCTCGCCCCGCGCGAGCTGGCCCACGTCCTCATGGCCGGCCTCGCGCACGAGGAGGTCAAGCCGGGGCCCGGCCGGGCCGGCGGCCTGGTGTACGAGCTGATGGACCGGCACGACTTCGTCATCGACCCGCTGCCCAACCTGCTGTTCACCCGCGACTCGTCGGTGTGGGTACGCGACAAGGCGGCGGTCACGAGCCTCGCGATGCCCGCCCGCGGCCGGGAGACCACGCTGACCCGGGCGATCTACACCCACCACCCCCGGTTCGCCGGCACGGAGCTGCTCTACACGCCGGGCCTGGAGCACGTGGAGGGCGGCGACGTGCTCCTGCTCGCCCCGGAGGTGCTCGCGATCGGCGTCGGGGAGCGCACCACGCCGGCCGGGGCCGAGCGGCTGGCCCGCCGGGTCTTCGCGGCCGGCCTGGCCGAGACGATCCTCGTGGTGCCGATCGCGCAGGAGCGCGCCACGATGCACCTCGACACCGTCTGCACGATGGTCGACGTCGACGCCGTGGTGATGTACCCGAACGTCGCCGACACGCTGCGGGCGTACCCGGTGACCAAGGGTTTCGACGGTGAGCCGGTGGTAGGCGAGGGCCGGCCGTTCCTGGTCGCCGCGGCGGAGGCGATGGGCATCGAGCGGCTGCGCATCATCGACACCGGACTGGACCCGGTGACCGCCGAGCGCGAGCAGTGGGACGACGGCAACAACACCCTCGCCCTGGCCCCGCGGCTGTGCGTGGCGTACGAACGCAACGTCGAGACCAACGCGCAGCTGGAACGCGCCGGCATCGAGGTCATCGCGATCAGCGGCTCCGAGCTCGGCTCCGGCCGGGGCGGCCCGCGCTGCATGTCCTGCCCGGTCGAGCGGGCGCCGCTCAATCCCCCCGTACGTGCGACACGATGAGCTCCGGCACGGCCGCCGGACCGCCCTTGGCGGGGAAGTCGAAGACGGCCAGCATCAGCTGCATCGGATAGTTCGGTGACTGGGCGACCCGCTTGACGACCTCGCCGTCGACCGTGAAGGTGAGCGAACCGGGCGCCCAGTCCACGCCGTAGGTGTGGAACTGCGTGACGTCGATCTCGAGGCGGGGCGCCGCCCAGTCCTCGCTGAGGCCGGGATCGCGGAACTTGTGCAGCCCCATACCGACCTCGCACGAGCCGTCCCGTACGGAAGATCCGAAGATCTCCATCACGCAGATCTCGCCGGAGTGCTGGGGCTTGTCCTCGATCCCGGACATCCAGAAGGCGACCATGGACCGCGGCGTGACGACGGCCCGGGCCCGCACCTCGACGTGCCCGTAGAGCGGCGTGTACCCGAAGAAGCCCGGCTCCTCGGCGGCGACCAGCAGCCCCTCCCGGAACGGCTGGCCGCCGACGGGACTGCCCACCGGCCCGGAGAAGCTCGCGCTCTGCACGGCCGAGACCCGCAGTGGCTCGGCGTGCGTACCCTCGCACCACAGGCCCTGCCCGGGCGGGATGCTCAGCGTCAACTCGCCGTCGCGCACCCGGTAGGTGGCCGCCGACGCCTCCCGCGAACTCCAATGCGGCAGGTAGTACGGCAGCCACACGTCCCGGTCGAGGTCATGCCCGCCGAACGAGTCGTCCATCTCAGCGCAGCGTGAGCTGGCGGCCGACGAGACCCTGCTTGGCGCGGCGCGCGGCGGCGTCGAGCGGGGCGGTCTCGGCGAGGGTGTCGGCGTACCGCTTGGCGAAGTCGGCGAGCGGCGCCTCCCAGTCGCCGGCCTCGGGCTCGCCCGGGACGTCCCACACCGGGACGAGCAGGCCGTGGGCGCGGAACATGCCGGCGAACTTCGTGCCCTCGCCGAGCAGCAGGTCACCGGCGGCCGACAGGCGGGCCAGCGCGTCCAGCGCCGCGTCCTCCTGGTCGGGCAGGACCCAGCGCACGTGCGCTTTGTCCGGCACCCGGCACCAGTACGCCGCGTGCGCCGCGGCCATGCGGACGGTCGGGTAGATCGACGCGTTGGCCCGCTCGAGCGATGCCTTCACGTTGGCGTCCTCGGCCTGCTCCGCGTCCAGCCAGTACTCGAAGCCCTCGTGCATGCTGATGTCGAGCGGGCCGTCCACGAGGATGTCCTGGAGGCGGGGACCCTCGCCGGGCAGCGCGGGCACCGCCACGGTGCCGCCCGGCTGGGTACGCAGCGCGCACAGGACGGCTTCCGCGATGTCCCGCGACACGTCACCGGACTGCAGGTGGCGCTGGAGGCCGACGAACACCCGGCCGTCCTGGCGGGTCATGGCCGGCCACGCCATCGGCAGGACCGTCGAGAGGGTGACCGGGCGGTCGCCGTACTCCTCGACGATCTCCGGCTTCAGGGTCAGCGGCGCGGAGGCGGCCGGGACGAGCTCACGCAGGGCGATCCACTCGGTTTCGTCGGCCAGGCCCTCGAACGGCCGGGCGACGAAGACGTCACGCACCTTGGTCTTGGGCGCCGCGCCTGCGGCGGCTCGGGGGTTCTTTCGACGCTTGCTCACGGCGAACCAGCCTAGGCGGTACGGGGCCGGCGCGGGTGACGCGGGCCACCCGTGTCCACAGTGAGCGTCACGCCCGGGGCAGGCTGACCTCGGCGACTGTGCCGCCGCCCGCACGGGGCCGCAACGACACCCACCCCCGCTGGCGTTCCACGATGCGGCGTACGAGATACAGCCCGAGACCCGCGCCGGGGTTGCGCCCGTCGTCGTCCGGTTCGCCCTGCCAGTAGCGCTCGAAGGCCCGCTCGACGTGCTCGGGCCGTACGCCGATCCCGCGGTCGGCGACCCGGAACGTGACCGTGGTGTCGTCGGCGGCCGCGGTCACGGTCACCTCGGTCCCGTCCGGCGAGTACTTGTCCGCGTTGGTGGCGAGCTCGGTGAGGATCGTGGCGAGCGACTCCCGGTCGCCGAACGCCTTGGGAAGCTCGGCGGGCAGATCCGCGACGAGCCGGCGGCGCAGGTCCTCGGGGAGCTCGCCCATCGCCGCCCGCAACGCGTCCACGAGGTCGAACGGGCCCGGCGGGGAGCCGCCGATGCCGCCGTCGTCGCTGGTGGCCGAGAGCAGCCGGTCGACGAGGCGGGCCAGCTCACCGGCGCGGGCGCCGACGACGCGTACCGCCTCGCGACGGCCCTCCTCGCCGAGGGACTCCCAGTGGTTGGTCAGCGTGTCCGCGTACCCCTTGATGACCGTGACCGGCGTCCGCAGCTCGTGGCTGGTCACCGCCACGAACAGGTCGCGGTCCTCGTGGGTGCGTTCGGGGGTGGCCGGCAGCTGCGGAACGCCCGTCGCGGTGAGCCAGGCGCCGGCCGCCTCCGGGCTGTCGCCGTGCACGGGCAGGCCGGCGCGGTCGCCGTACAGGTGGGCGGCGTGCGCGGCGAGGAGGTCGAGCACCGCGTGGTACTCGGGGCCGGGGTCGGTGTCGAGCTCGGTGTAGGCCACGTACAGGAAGCCGACGAGCACGTCGCCGACCTCGCAGCGCGTGATGAGCAGGTGGTCCGTGCCGGTGCTGTCCTCGGCCGGCTCGACGGGCAGGAAGGTGGCGGCGTCCGCGGTCAGCCGGTCGTGGCCGACCCGGCGGCCCAGCGCGTGTTCGCAGACGCCGGCGGCCGCGACGATGCGGCCGTCCTCGGCGCCGCACTCCGCGAAGCCGGCGCCGCTGCCGCCGAGCACGTCCAGCGCGAGCCGGACGAGGTGGTGCAGCGCGGCGAGGCCGGTCTCGCCCGTGTCGATCCGTCTCAGGAGCGCGAGCTGCCCCCGCGTCAGCGCGGTGTAGTCGGGTCCATCCGGCATGTCTGCGAGTGTGCCTCGCTTCCGGCGGTTTGGGCAGGGCGGAGAGTGTGGATCTTGCCGCTGATCGGGCGGGGAGTGTCCCGTGTCACACCGGCCGTGCGTCTTCCAGCTTGTCGATCACGAACCGGGGGCGGTCGGTGATGATCCCGTCCGCACCGGCCGCGAGCACCATCTCGAGATCCGGCTCGTCGTTCACGGTCCACACGTACGTCTGCAGCCCGGCGGCGCGCAGCGTCGGGATGAGGTTGGGCCGCGAGCGGACGAGCCCGACACCCGGGCCGGCGATCCGGGCGCCGAACGGGAGCCGGCCCCGGCCCACCCCCGGCGGCAGGATCTCCAGGAGGTAGACGGTCGGGAGGGCGGGGGCTAGCGCGCGGACCCGGCGCAGGGCGAGCGCGGCGAAGGACATCACGGTCACCTGTACGGGCGACGCCGGGGAAGGCTCCGCCAGCCCGTACCGGCGCAGCGTCTCCACCAGCGTGCGTTCGACCTCGGCGCCGTACCGTGACGGGTGTTTCGTCTCGATGAGTAGCCGGACCGGGCGGTTGCGCTCGCAGAGCGTCGTCAGCAACCGGTCCAGGGTGAGCAGGCGGGTGTGCTCGACCAGCTCCTCCTCGGCGAGCTCCGCCGCGGCGGCGTGCCAGGAGCCGAAGTCCAGCTCGTTCAGCTCGGCGAGGGTCTTGCGGCTCACCCGTCCGGTGCCGTTGCTGGTCCGGTTCAGCCGCCGGTCGTGCACACAGACCAGGTGCCCGTCGCGGGTCAGCCGGACGTCGCACTCCACCCCGTCGGCGCCGTCGGCAAGTGCCCGAAGGTACGCGGCCAGCGTGTGCTCGGGCAGCGCGTCGCCGCCGCCGCGGTGCGCGAAGACCAGGGGACGCTGCGGTGTCACAGCACGCGGGCCGGCTGCCCGTTCTCGCTGACGACCTCGCGGCCCTGGGCGGCCCAGGCCTGCATGCCGCCGTCGAGGTTGCGGACGTTGTCCCAGCCGTTGCCCATGAGATAGGAGACCACCTGGCCGGAGCGGCCGCCGGACCGGCAGACCACCACGACCTCGGTGTCGGCGGGGATCTCGGCGATCCGGGCCGGCACCTCCATCATCGGCAGGTGGTGGGCGTGCGGGGCGTGGCCAGCCTGCCACTCGTCGGGCTCGCGCACGTCGAGCAGGTAGGCCGACGGCTCGACCTGAGCCGGGGTCACGCTGGGTACCTGAGGTCCGAACACGCCACCAGGGTAGAACTACTTCTCGTTGGCGACGACGTCCGGGTTGGCCAGGATGAACTGCGAGAGCTTGTCCTGCCGGACCGCCTTGTACATCTCCATGCTCTTCGGCGTGATCGTCTCGCGGCCGTTGCCGTTGCCGGCGAAGGTTCCGTTGTTGGTGCGCAGCAGCACCATGTCGTTGGCCGCCACGCCCTTGAGCGCGAAGATGAAGTCGACGACCGGGACGTTGCCGGTGTCCAGCACGAACGCCTTGCCGGCCGCCTTGATGAGGCTGTTCACCTTGAGCGGGTTGGTGAGCACGCCGCTGCTCGCCGCCTTCTTGGCGATCGCCTTGATCAGCTGCTGCTGGTGGCGCTGGCGGTCGTAGTCGCCGTTCTTGAGGCCGTACCGCTGGCGGGCGTAGTCGAGGGCCTCCCAGCCCTCCATGTCACGGCAGCCCTTCTTGTGCACGACGGGCTCGTGGGTGCCGGGGGTCTTGCGAGCCTCGGCGAGGTACATCGGCTTGCCGTTGACGATCTGCATGTGGTGCGACTTGACCTCCTGGTCGACGCACATGTGCACGCCCTTGAGCGCGTCGATCACGCTCTTGAAGCCGTTGAAGTCGATGATCGCCGCGCCGTCGAAGGTCATCCCGGTGTTGGCCTTGATGGTCTGCGCCATGAGCTGGGCGCCGCCCGCCCAGCCGCCGCCGTTCTGCGCGCCGTGGAAGAAGACCTCGGTGGCCTTCGCCGTGCCGCCCGCGTACTTCGCCTTGGGGAACGCCGGGACCTGCATCTCGGTGTCCCGCGGGATCGACACCAGGTAAGCCTGGTCGTGGCTGGCCGGGATGTGCAGCGCGATGATCGTGTCGGAGCGCAGGTCGTCCACCGCCCAGCGCTTACGCGCGTCGACGCCCATCAGCAGGATGTCGATCGGGCCCTTGATGTCGCCGCCACCCTCGGCCGTGCCCTTCTGGTTGCCGCCGAGCAGGTTCTCCTGGGTGACCGCGTCGGTGGCGTTGCTGACCAGCCACTTGGTGCCGGCGACGCCCGCGCCGCTGCCCATCATGAGCACCGCGCCGAACACGACGGTGACCTTGGCCCAGAGCGGGTCCTTGCGCTTCTTCCGCTTCGGCGGCGCCGCCACCACGGGGGCCCGGGTGCTGCGCTGGGGAGTACGACTGCCGTCCCGCTCCGGCGACGACGGACGCCGGGTGGTCTGGACGGTCATGTGCTCTCCAATAAGCGCTCGGGGCCAACGGCGGATGTCACTGTACGTTCAACTTCGATCTCGTGCGAGGCCTTGAGAGTTTCAGATCGATGACACCCGGTGTTCATGCAAAGGCGCGGGTGGCGATTACCGCCGACCCGCGCCGTTTGCCTGATTTCTGGGGTATCAGCCGCCCGTCTGCGAGGACTTCGGGTTGTTCGCCGTCATCCACTCGCCCATCTTGTCGGCAGCGATCGCCTTGTACATAGCCAAAGCCTTCTCCCGGTCGGAGACGACGACGCTCTGTCCCGCGATGGTCGCGCTGCCCTTGTTGGGGCTGGTGATGAAGGTGAGGTTGTCGCCGCGCAGGCTGCGGAACTGCAGCGCCATGTCGGTGAGCGAGAAGTCCTGGTCGGCGGTGACGGCGTTGGTGACCGCCTTGAGGAAGTTGTTGAGCTTGGCCGGGTTGCTCAGCGTGCCCGTGCTGGCGGCCTTGTCCATCAGCGCCTTGAGGAACTCCTGCTGGTGGCGCATCCGGGCGAAGTCGCCCTGCGGGAACTGCTTGCGCTGGCGGATCCAGTCGAGCGCCTCCGCACCGTTCATGTGCATCGTGCCCTTGGTGAACTTGCGGTGCGGCTTGTGGATCGAGGTGATGGACTGCTCCACCTTCAGGTCCACGCCGCCGAGGGCGTCGGTGACCTCCTTGAAGCCGCCGAAGTCGATGGCGAGCACGTGGTCCAGGTGCACGTCGGTCATGCACTCGACCGTACGGACGGCGCGCGGCAGGCCACCGAACGCGAACGCCGCGTTGATCTTGGCCCGGCTGCCGCTGCTGCAGTCGGCGTCGTTGGCGGACGGGATCTGTACCCACAGGTCGCGGGGGATCGACACGAGCTGCGCGGATTTGTGGTCCGCCGGGATGTGCATGATGATCAGCGT
The DNA here is from genome assembly GCF_040677315.1 of Actinoplanes sp. NPDC049316. Taxonomy (NCBI): domain Bacteria; kingdom Bacillati; phylum Actinomycetota; class Actinomycetes; order Micromonosporales; family Micromonosporaceae; genus Actinoplanes; species Actinoplanes sp. NPDC049316. Next base: position 88,623 of record NZ_JBFAQM010000011.1, read on the forward strand.
GTCCGCGCGCCAGGCGTTCGTCGTCTCCTTGGAGGCGTCCGGGTCCCGGGAGTCGCTGCCGACCAGCAGGATGTTGAGCGCCCCGTCGACGGTCTTGACCGGCCTGCCGTTCGTGAGGTCCGAGAAGGCGTCGGTGCGCTTCAGGTCGCCGTTGAGCCCGTTGGCGTAGCCGTAGAGCGAGATGCCGGCGACGAGGCCGAGCACGAGCACCGCGGCGCCGGCGACCAGGGCGATGCGGCCCCAGCGCGGCTTGCGCCGTCCCTTGTACGGCCGGCCGCCGGGTCGTCCGCCACCCGGTCCGCGCGGCGGTCCCGCCGGTCCGCCCGGTCCGCCCCCGGCGCCGCGCGGCGGCCAGTCGTCCACGCCGTCGCTGTACGAGCGCCCGGCGGGGCGGTCGCTGCCCCCGTACGCACGACCCGCGCCGGACGTGGGGCGGTCGCCGTACGTCCGGCCGGAGCCGGGACGGCCGGTACCCACGCGACCGGAGGAGCCGGGTATCGAGGCGCGGTTCATGGCGCCCGGAATACCCATCGAGCCCGGCACCGAAGCCCGGCCGGCGGGGCCACCCCAAGGGGACGAGATCGCAGACATGAGTTCAGATTACGAGCCGGGATCGACGCAAACCGTGCATCCACACCGGCTCGGCACGAACGTAGGAGACAATTACCGTTCGTGAAACGTTCACTACTGCGAAGAATTACTCACTTCGCGAAGAACTCGATCGTCCGGCGCAGGCCCTCCTCCGGGCTCACCTGCGGCTCGTAGCCGAGCAGCGTGCGGGCCAGCGTGAGGTCGGGGCGGCGCTTCTCCGGGTCGTCGGCCGTACGCTCGATCAGCTCGATGCGCGAGTCGCTGCCGGCCAGCTTCACGATCAGCTCGGCGAGCTCCAGCATGGTGAGCTCGTGCTCGGTGCCGCAGTTGATCGGCCCGGTCTCCGTCGAGTCCAGCAGCAGCAGGATGCCGCGGACCAGATCGTCCACGTACGTGATCGAGCGGGTCTGCGCACCGGTGCCGTGCACGGTGATCGGGGCGTTGCGCAGCGCCTGGCTGATGAAGGTGGGGATGGCCCGGCCGTCGTCGGGGCGCATGCGGGGGCCGTACGTGTTGAAGATGCGCACGATGGCCGTGTCGAGCCCGTGGAAGCGGTGGTACGCCATGGTGGCCGCCTCGGAGAAGCGCTTGGACTCGTCGTACACCGCCCGGACGCCGATCGGGTTGACGTTGCCCCAGTAGCTCTCCGGCTGCGGGTGCACGGCCGGGTCGCCGTACGCCTCCGAGGTCGAGGCCATCAGGAAGCGGGCGTGGTCGGCGACGGCCCGGTCGAGCAGCGCGAGCGTGCCCGCCGAGCCGACCTTGAGGATCTCCACCGGCATCTTCGCGAAGTCCGTGGGGCTGGCCGGGGACGCCATGTGCAGGATCGCGTCGAAACGCTCGGTCATCGCCGGGTGGGCCGGCAGCCCCTCGGCGACGTCCGCCTCGATGAGCGTGAACCGCGGCTCGGCGGCGAGGTGCGCGACGTTCTCGGCGGAGCCGGTGACGAAGTTGTCGAGCGCGACGACGGTGCAGCCCCGGGCGATGAGCGCGTCGACGAGATGGGACGGCACGAAACCGGCCCCGCCGCTGACCAGAATCCGATGTCCCTCGCCGAACCGCTGCTGCACTGACATGCAGGCTACTTTAGGCGAGAGGGGCCGACGCGCAATTCGCGCGTCGGCCCCTGGGCGTTCACCTTCGCCCGTTAATGGGCGCCGTGGCCGGTCAGCGACCGGACCTCCAGTTCGGCGTACTTGTCGGCGTCCGTCTCCTTCGAGATCACCGTGCCGATCCAGCCGCAGAGGAAGCCGATCGGGATGGAGATGATGCCCGGGTTGGACAGCGGGAACCAGTGCCAGTCGCTGTCCGGGAACATCGCGGTGGGCGAACCCGACACGACCGGCGAGAAGAACACCAGGAACACCGCGCTGATCAGACCGCCGTAGATCGACCAGAGCGCACCCGAGGTGTTGAACCGCTTCCAGAACAGGCTGTAGAGGATCGCCGGCAGGTTGGCGGAGGCCGCCACCGCGAACGCGAGCGCTACGAGGAACGCCACGTTCAGGCTCTGCGCGAAGATCGACAGCACGATCGCGATCGCGCCGATGACGAACGCCGAGATGCGGGCCACCTTCACCTCGTCGCGCTCGCCGGCCTGGCCGCGCTTGATGACGTTGGCGTAGAAGTCGTGCGCGACGCTTGACGACGACGCCAGCGTCAGGCCCGCCACCACGGCGAGGATCGTGGCGAACGCGACCGCCGCGATGATCGCCAGCAGCACCGCGCCGCCGGTGTCGCCGCCGAGGTAGTCGATGCCGAGCTTCTGGGCCAGCTGCGGGGCGGCCGTGTTGCCCGCCTTGTCCTGCGCGGTGATCGCCTTGCCGCCCACCAGGGCCGCCGCGCCGAAGCCCAGCGCCAGGGTGAACAGGTAGAAGGTGCCGATGATGCCGATGGCCCAGAGCACGCTCTTGCGGGCGATCCGGCTGGTCGGAACCGTGTAGAAGCGGGTCAGGATGTGCGGCAGGCCGGCCGTGCCCAGCACCAGCGCGATGCCCAGCGAGAGCAGGTCCATCTTGCTGTAGAACGTCTTGGCGGCGTCGCCCGCCGTCTCGACGCCGTACCGCAGGCCGGGTTCGAGGAAGGCGGTGCCCTTGCCGGACTGCTGCGCGGCGTCGCCCAGCAGGCTGGACAGGTTGAACTTGTAGTGCGCGAGAACCAGCAGGGTCATCACCAGGGCGCCGCTCATGAGCAGGAACGCCTTGACGATCTGGACGTACGTGGTGCCCTTCATGCCGCCGACCACCACGTACACGATCATCAGCGCGCCGACCAGGATGATCGTCGCGATCTTCGCGGTGTCGGCGTCCATGCCCAGGAAGGTGGTGCCGGGTTTGATGCCGAGCAGCAGGCTGACGAGCGCGCCGGCGCCGACCATCTGGGCGATCAGGTAGAAGATCGACACCACGATGGTGGAGACGGACGCGGCGGTGCGTACCGGGCGCTGCCGCATGCGGAACGCCAGCACGTCGGCCATCGTGTACCGGCCCGAGTTGCGCAGGAATTCCGCCACCAGCAGCAGCGCGACGAGCCACGCGACCAGGAAGCCGATCGAGTAGAGGAAGCCGTCGTAGCCGTACAGGGCGATGAGGCCGGCGATGCCCAGGAACGACGCCGCCGACATGTAGTCGCCGCCGATGGCCATGCCGTTCTGGAAGCCGGAGAACTGCCGCCCGCCGGCGTAGAAGTCGGTGGCCGTCTTGGTCTGGCGGCTGGCCCAGACCGTGATGCCCAGCGTGATGGCGACGAAGACGAGGAACAGGGTGATGGTCAGCGTGCGACTGGTCGAGGAGGAGGCCTCCGCGGCCAGCAGGAAGTGACTCTCCATTACTTGGCCGCCTCCGGGTCCGTGGTCGTGGTGGTGGCCGTCGCCTCCGGGGTGGTCGTGGCCTCGGCGGCCGGGGTGGTCGCCGCGGGTTCGGCGCCGACGGTGGCCTCCGGCTCACGGGTGCGACCGGCGAGGGCGTCGTCCAGCTCGCCGCCGATCTTGTCGGCGATCGGGTCGAGTTCCCGCGCCGCGTAGCGCGAGTAGTACCAGGCGATGAGGAACGTCGAGATGAACTGCAGCAGGCCGAACAGCAGCGCGACGTTGATGTTGCCCACCAGCTTCACCGACATGAAGCCGCGGGCGTACGCGGAAAGCAGGACGTACAGGGCGTACCAGACGAAGAAAGCGATCGTCATGGGAAAGACGAAGTTGCGCAGCTTGCGGCGCAACCCCGCGAACTCTTCGGAACGCTGGACCTCGAGATACCTGTCGGTCGAAGTCGTTTCGGTTGTCAACGTGGCTCACCACCTTCGTAGGGGCGGGTCTTTCCGGCACCGTACGAAGCAGTGGCGTCGATCACTGGCCGCCGGTCGGCAGGTGCGCCGAGCGGCAGTCAGGGTGCGCTTACCGGTCGAGTGATCGATAACGACCCCGGAAATGCATCAGGGGTACGGCGTCCGCGTCGCCGAAGGTCACGGTCTCGATGGTGGCCTCGACCAGCAGGGCCCAGCCGTACGGGCGCTCCCCGTCGAGCCGGCAGCCCGCCCACGTTCCGGCGCCGGCCGGTACGGGCCCGTAATCGGTCTCCACCCACTCCCCGGCCGCGAAGAGCCCGCCGGGAGCCGGCATCAACCCGGCGAACTTGTCGGCCAGTTGCTGGTCACCCGGGCGCAACGGGGTGACCGCGAAGCGCTTGGCGGTGGCGGCGGCGTCCCAGAAGTCGCTCTCCTCGTCGACGAGGCCGAGCACGCGGCCCGGATCGCCGTCGGCCACGAGCATCGACGACACCGTGAGGCCGGCGGGGCCCGGGGCGGTCCAGAGCGTCACCGGCGCGGCAAGCCGCCCGCGGAGCCGGCGTACCGGGGACTTGTCCCGGTCGGGCGTGGCGAACGGGTCGCTCGAATGGATGTGCGCGCCGGGCTCAGGATTCACGTGAAACATTCTGCCGCCGGACGGTGCGGCGCCGGAGCACCACGTATCCGACGGCGAGCGCGATCCAGATCGGGGAGGCGGCCGCCGCCCAGGAGTCGGGGGCGCGCAAGAGGCCGCGCAGGATGAGAGTGACGGCTCCGACCGACACCGCCAGGACGGCGTACGTGTCCCGGCGGGTCCAGCCGGGGTCGTCGCGGCGGGAGTCGGTGCGCAGCATGGCGGCGGCCACGGCGACCAGGATCGCGGCCGCCGCGAGGAACACCAGGCCGCGCAGAGCTCCTGCGGTGAGCTTCTCCAGGGCCGACGCCGCCGCCCACGCGCCGAACCACGACGTGAGGAAGAGCCGCCCGGAACGCTCCGTCGGCGAATCCGGGTCGATCACCGACATGCCCACACGGTAACCACGGGCGGCCACCCGCGACCCTGGATATGCTGGGGCCATGAATTCCGCGCGCGTGCAGAGCTGGTGGCCGTCCTAGAGGACGGCTGACCCCGCGCGCCCGGGCCGTCCGATCGGACGGCCCGCCTCTGTGTCTCCCTCAGGGCCGTCCACGACTCTCGAGGAGAACAGAGCATGACCACGACCACCGTCCCGCTCGAGGACCGGATCGACGCGGCCCCGTACGACTTCCGCGTGCTCACCGGCGACCGGCCCACCGGGCCGCTGCATCTCGGCCACTACTTCGGGACTCTGCGCAATCGCGTACGCCTCCAGCAGCGCGGCGTCGACATGTTCGTGATCGTGGCCGACTACCAGGTCCTGACCGACCGTGACGTCGCCGAGCGCCTCGGCGAGACCGTGGACGGGCTGCTGCTCGACTACCTGGCGGCCGGCCTGGACCCCGACCACGCGACGATCTTCACGCACAGTGCCGTGCCGGCGCTCAACCAGCTGCTCCTGCCGTTCCTGAGCCTGGTCAGCGTGCCGGAGCTGCAACGGAACCCGACCGTCAAGGACGAGATCGTGCACTCGCGGCAGAGCACGGTCAGCGGGCTGATGTTCACGTACCCGGTGCACCAGGCCGCGGACATCCTGTTCTGCAAGGGCAACCTCGTGCCCGTCGGCCAGGACCAGATGCCGCACATCGAGGTCACGCGTACGGTCGCCCGGCGTTTCAACGAGCGGTACGGCCCGGTCTTCCCCGTACCCGAAGGGCTGTTGAGCATCGCCCCCGTCCTGCCCGGCACCGACGGCCGGAAGATGAGCAAGAGCCGCGGCAACGCGATCGCGCTCTCCGCGACCCCCGACGAGACGGCGCGGCTCATCAAGGGCGCCACCACCGACCCGGACCGCACCATCACCTACGACCCGGACCGCCGCCCCGGCGTGTCCGGCCTGGTCCAGCTCGCGGCGCTCTGCCTGGACCGCGACCCGCACGAGGTGGCGGCCTCGATCGGCCACGCGGGGGCCGCGGCGCTGAAGCGGACCGTCACCGAGGCGGTCAACGAGTTCCTCGCCCCGATGCGCGAGCGGCGGGCCGAATACGCGAAGGATCTGGGCCACGTGCGCGACGTGCTGCGCACCGGCAACGCCCGGGCCAACGCGATCGCGGACCAGACACTGCAGGAGGTGCGCGCCGCGATGGGCACCCTCTACTGAGCGGCGCTCACGGTGGCGAGGAGTTCGGGCATGCGGCGGTCGAGGGTACGGCCGGCCAGCCGCAGCCCGAGCAGCAACCCGGCCGCCCCGTACGCGATCCCGGCCGGAAGCCCGGCCCACAGCCAGGCGCCGGGGAGGAAGTGGGCGCCGAGCTGCAGCGGGAGAGTGGCGATCGCCGCGGCGATGAGGGCGACGAAGCTGAGCAGCCCCTTCGCCGTGCCGCCGCCCGAGGACATCGCGAACGGGTTGGCCGTCTCCGGCAGGGCGTACGCCGCCCGGATCGACATCGACAGCACGATCGACAGAGCCATCCCGTAGCCCGCGACCAGCGCGCCGACCGTGGCCGGGATGGCGGCGGGCCGGTTGGTCACGACGCCGACCACCACGGCGATGGCCACGAACGCCGGGCCGACGTACACGGAGAAGCCGGCGACCCGGGAAGCCAGCTCGACGCGCCCCGGGACGCCGGCCACGACGTTGGCCGCGTAGGCGCTGCCCTCGAAGCCGAACTGGTTGGCGAGGCTGACCGCCGCCAGCGCGCCCACGAACACCAGCATGCCGGTGGGAAAGCTGCGGGAGCCGGAGCTCACCGCGAGCATGACGGGGAGGAAGACGCCGATCACGCTGAAAGTGATCAGGCTGGCGCGTCGCCGGGTCTCGCGCCACCAGTAGCGCATCTCGCGCGCCGTCAGCGCGCCGAAGCGGTTGGCCGGCAGCCAGCGCGGGACGAGCTGCTCGACGGGCGTGCGCTCGGGGGCCGAGCGCTGTCGTGGCCGCGCGTTCGCGGCGGCGCCGAGCATCGCGCGCTCCAGCGTGGCCGACCACCACCACAGCAGCAGAGTGATCGAGACCAGGACGATGGCGAGCTTGACCGGTACGGCCCAGGCCCGGCCCGCCACCACGTCCGGACCCATGCTGTACGGCGCGCCGAACGGCGTCCACGCGACCACGTCGGCGACCCGGGCGACGCCACCCCAGTCGGCGCGCTCGGCGCCGGCGAGGGCCGCGAGCTGGAGCGGACCGAGCAGGGCGGCGGTGACGGCGAGCAGCACCGTGGCGAGGTCGCGGGCCCGGCGGCTGCGCAGCGCCGTGGCGAACGCGCTGGTCACCGCCCGGCTCACCGCGGCGCACAGCAGGAGGCCGGTCACCACGCCGACGAACTCGACGACGCCGGCGACCGGACCGCCCAGCCGGGCCGCCGTGTGGACCATGCCGAGGGTGCCGGCGAACGTGGCGACGGCCGGCACCCCGGCCAGCGAGGCGACGAAGAGGCCGCCGATGAGCGTGCGGCGGCGCAGCGGCAGCAGGGCGAACCGCGCCGGGTCCAGCGATTCGTCCACGCCGAAGAACACGAGCGGCAGGAACAGCCAGCCCAGCACCACGGCGGCGCCGCCGAGGGGCAGCACCGCCTCGGCCGCGCGTTCCTCGCCCAGCAGGCCGGCGGCGCTGAAGGCCACGTACCCGCCGACCGCCGCGATCGCCGCGAGGACCGCGCCGAGCACGAACAGCGCCACCCGCCAGGACTGTCCGCGCAGGCCGTTGGCGGTCAGGCGCAGCTTCAGCCGTACGAAGTGCCGGAGGCTCACAGCCACGCGAGCTCCGAGCCGGTCGCCGTGCGCCCGCCGACCACCTCGACGAAGACGTCCTCGAGCGACCGGTCGCCCCGGACCTCGGCCAGCGTGCCGCGCACCCGGATCGTGCCGTCCGCCATGATCGCCACGTGGCTGCAGAGCCGCTCGACGACGGCCATCACGTGGCTGGAGAAGACCACGGTGCCGCCGCCGGCCACGTACCGGTGGAGGATGTCGCGGATCAGCGCGGCCGACACCGGGTCGACGGCCTCGAACGGCTCGTCCAGCACGAGCAGCCGCGGCGCGTGCAGCATCGCGCAGGCCAGCCCGATCTTCTTCTTCATGCCCGCGGAGTAGTCGACGACGAGCGTACGGTTGCCGGCGCCGAGCTCCAGCACGTCCATGAGCTCGGCGCTGCGCTTGTTCACCACGTCGGCGTCCATGCCGCGCAACAACCCGTGGTACGCGAGCAGCTCGCCACCGGTGAGCCGGTCGAACAGGCGGGCGCCGTCGGGCAGCACGCCGATCCTCGCCTTGGCCGCGGCGGGGTCCGTCCACACGTCGTACCCGAGGATCCGGGCCGTGCCCGCGTCGGGCCGCAGCAGGCCGACGGCCATCGAGAGCGTCGTGGTCTTGCCGGCGCCATTGGGGCCGAGCAGGCCGAAGAAGGAACCAGCCGGGACATCCAGGTCTATCCCGGCAACCGCGACCTTCGTGTCGAATCGCTTGATCAGACCGTGCAGCGCGAGCGCCGGATCGGGGCTTAAGCGCTGGTGGGGGACGGTCATGCCCCTGAACCTAGCGGGTGGCGAGCGGCCCGGGCCACCCCGTGTGGGGCCCGGGCCGCTCGGCTTGTGCGGCTTTCAGCCCACGCGTTCGATCACGGCGCGCCGGATGAGGAACTTGCCCGATTCGCGTACCTGCTCGAAGGCCGCGTTGTTCAGCAGCACGCAGCTGCCGGACGGGGTGGCCACCTTGACCGTGATGCTCTTGTTGTTGTCCAGATTGGTCACTTTGAGGGTGGTTCCGATGGGGAAGGTGCCGCTGGACGCGGCCGGGGCGCCGCCCTCGCCGGAGAGGGTCACGGTGCTGCCCTTGCAGACGACGTCGCCGCCTTGTTGCCCGCCGGCCTGCTGGCCGCCTTGTTGTCCCCCGGCCTGCTGGCCGCCCTGCTGCCCGCCGGCCTGCTGCCCGCCACCCTGCTGGGCGGGGGGCTGGGCCGGGGCCTGCTGCGCCGGCGGCTGAGCCTGGACGTTGCCGGTGCAGCCGGCGGCAGCGCGGCGCTGGTTGATCAGGTCGACGACGGCCTGGCGGTTGGCGATCCGGGCGTCGGACAGCGCGTCGGGGTTCGCCTTCTGGCCGGCGATGAAGTTCAGGTTGTTCTGCAGCGCGGTGTCGAGCCCGGCGCAGCTCTCGCCCGCGCTGCTCATCCCGGTGCTGACGGCGAACGCGCCGCCCGCGAGGGCCGCCGCCGCGACGCCGATGATCACCTTGCGCGTCCGGCCGGTCAGTCTGCTTCTCCGGTACATGCACCGCTCCTTCGGATGTCGACGAGCTGCGGCGTTGCAGCATCGTTATCTACGGAGCGTCCACACCGAAGGGTTCAGGTAACTTTGCTAAAAATTTAGAGCCGGAGCTCCTCCGGGGCGTGCAGGCGCAGCATCGTCGAGCCGATATCAGGTGGTATCCGGCGTTTGGTCAGCAGTGAACCGGCCACCATCACGACGAAGGCCAGCGGTACGGTCCACGCCGCGGGCTGCCCGATGAGCTGCGCGTACCAGCCGTCCAGCGGCGGGCCCATCACGGTCAGTAGCACCGCGGTCATCGCCGCACCTCCCCCGGCGAGGATCCCGGCGGCCGCACCCACGTCGGTCAGGCCCCGCCACCAGATACCCAGCACGAGCAGCGGGCAGAAGCTCGAGGCGGCCACCGCGAACGCCAGCCCGACGACCCGGGACACGTCCATGTTGGACACGTACAGGGACAGGCCCAGCGGCAGGACCGCCGCGAGCACGGTGGCGAGCCGGAAGTCGCGGACCGACCCACCGCGCTCGGCGTGCAGGATGTCGGTGAAGACCACGCCCGCGACGCTGGTGAGCAGGCCGGACGAGGTCGACAGGAACGCGGCGAGCGCGCCGGCGGTGACCAGGGCGCCGAGGAACTGCCCCAGGTGACCGCCGCCGAGCGCCGCCTCCGGCAGCAACAGCACCACCGCGTCGGTCTGCCCGGTCATCAGCAGCTGCGGGGTGTAGACCCGGCCGAGGACGCCGTACATGGTGGGCAGCAGGTAGAACAGGCCGACCATGCCGAGCACGACCAGCGTGGTCCGCCGGGCCGAGGCGCCGTCCGGATTCGTGTAGAAACGCACCAGGACGTGCGGCAACCCCATGGTTCCCAGGAACGTCGCGAGAATCAGCGAATACGTGGCGAAGAGGCTGGAATCCCCGCCGGGCAGCAACCAGGCGACGCCCCGGTTGTCGTCGACGGAACTGACCTCGGGCACCCGCTCGCCCGCCGCGAACGTCAGCTCCTCCCCGGCGCGCACCTTCACCGTGCCGTCCAGCACGGCGTCCTGCTGCACCACGACGGTGGTCGCGGTGGCGAAGACCGGACCGGCCGGCGGCGTGACGGCCGGTCGCCCGTCCGACTGCCACTGCAGCATCAGGAAGATGACGGGTACGGCCAGAGCGGTCAGCTTCAGCCAGTACTGGAACGCCTGCACGAACGTGATCGCCCGCATCCCGCCCAGTGCGACGTTCGCGGTGACCACCACGCCGACCAGCAGGGCGCCCCACTCGTACGGGGCGCCGGTGACCGTGGTGAACGTGAGGCCGGCGCCCTGCAGCTGCGGCACGAGGTAGAGGCAGCCGATGAAGACGACGAACACCGTGGCGAGGCGGCGCAACAACGGCGACCGCAGCCGTACCTGGCAGAAGTCGGGCAGGGTGAACGCCCCGGACCGGCGCAGTGGCGCCGCCACGAACAGCAGCAGCGCCAGGTAGCCGGCGGCGAACCCGACCGGATACCAGAGCACGTCGAGGCCGTACCGCAGCACGAGACCCGCGACGCCGAGGAAGGAGGCGGCGGACAGGTATTCGCCGCTGATCGCCGCCGCGTTCCACGCCGGGCTGACCGAGCGGGAGGCGACGAGGAAATCGGAGGTGGTCCGGGCGAAGCGCAGCCCGTACGCCCCGATGCCGACCGTGACCAGCACGACCACGACCAGCCCGGGGACGACGTACGGGTTCACGCTTCGGGCCTGCGGATGACGGCGGTGAAGTCCTGCTCGTTGCGTTCGGCCCAGCGCACGTACGCCCACCCGACGCCGAGCAGGAACGGGAAGGACAGCAGCCCGAGCAGCAGCCACGGCAGGTTGACGCCGAGCACCTTGACCCGCCCGACCGCGGGCGCGACCGCGAAGAGCAGCGGCAAGGCGCCCAGACCGGCCACCACGACCAGGCTGAGCCGGACCGCGAGGGCCAGCTGGGCCCGGACCAGGCCCTTGACCAGCGCCTCGCCGACCGGGGTCTGCTCGGCCAGCTCGGCACGAACCGAGTCGGGGGAGGCCCGGCGGGCCGCGGCGGCCTCCCCGAGCACGACTCGGGTACGCAGCGGCGGCAAGGCGGTGGCGCCGGCGGGGCGGCCGGCCCGCGGGGTGCCGGCCGCGTCGCCTGGCTCGGCACGGGCGGGCCGCGGGGTGCCGGCTGCGTCGCCCGTGTCGCCGTTCATGACCGGCAGTCTTGCCGCTCGGCCACCAAAGTCAAGGCATCTCGCCTGCAGCGGCGCGAGCCGGCCCGTTCGGTTCAGCTATTCGCCGGCGTACGGGCGAGGGCAGGTGAGCGAGAAGGCCGGTGGGTTCTCCGCCAGCACGTCACGGGCCTCTTCCCGGCCCAGGCTCCAGCCGCGCCAGTCGTCCGGCTGCCTCTCGAGCCGCCGGTTGATGGGGTCGAGGGCACAGTCGCGGTGCGGGCGGCCGAGCCGGTTCAGGGCCGGTACGGCGTCCGCCGACAGGTTCGACAGGTACGCGGTGTCGATCCTCTGCGTCTGCTCGTACCGGGTCACGTTGCGGTCGGCGATGAGGCGGTCCGGGTTGGCGGCGGCGAGCCCGAGCAGCGCGAGCACCCCGGCGGCGATGACGGCCTGGGGCAGCCACCGGGCACGCAGCCGTACGCCCGCGGCCAGGACCAGCAGGAACACCACGCCCAGCCACAGCTCGCAGAGCGCCACCAGCACACGCAGGCGGGTGAGCCCGTACGTGTCGGAGTAGACGTTCATGCGGTGCAGCGCCGAGGCGACGACGACCAGGGTGAGCAGGGCGAGCGTCCCCAGCACCGAGCGGATCAGCACCCGGTCCGTACGCGTCTCCCGCGGCGCCCAGCGAGCGGCGCCGGCGAGGACGAGCAGGGTCAGGCCGGTGACGACGAGCAGCTGCCAGAAGCCGCTGCGGGCGTACTGGGCGTAGGTGAGGCCGTCGGTGTCCAGGACGTGCCGGGACCCTCCGAAGAGGACGGTCAGTTGAATGCCGACGAACAGGCCGAACAACAGCACCAGCAGGGAAAGGGGAATCGCCCATTCGAGCCGCGCGACCCGCCGGTTGCCACCACCGTCCAGTCCGGACAGATCCGGAGGGGCGGCGCGGAGGAAGGCCGCTCCGCCCAGCACGCAGACGGCGGCGCAGAAGGCGAAGACCCAGCGGGCGACCGTGCCGGCGTCGAGGTCCGGGACGACCGAGGCGACCAGGCCGGCGAAGGCCGCGTCGGCCGAGGCGAACAGTGACCCGAACACCAGAAGCAGAGCCACGGACACGCCGATCGTCGCCGTCACCCGCAGCCCACCGCCGGTGCGGCGAAGCACGGTGGCGCCGCGGGCGAGCCACGGCAGCCCTCGCATGCCGGCGAACGGGGCCATCAGGGCGGCCAGCGCGATGCCCCGCGCCGACCGGCCGCCGGTCACCGCGAGCGCGCCGGTGAGCAGGGCGGTGAGCAGGCACAGCACGATCAGCCATCCGGCGGCCCGGACGGTGCCGACGCTCAGCAGCGCCACGGTCGCCGCCGACCAGCCGAACCGCTCCGGGCCCAGCGTCCGGGGCTGCCAGGGCACCAGCGGCGCCGGCCCCGCAGGCCGCCCCGGCACGACCCGGGCGACGACCAGCGCAGCGACGCCCGCCATCGCCGTGACCGCCCATCCGACGCCGCCACGGTCCAGCGGCACGCTGAGCGCGGCGACCACGCCCGCCGCGCCGACGGCGGCGACGGTGGCCGCGGAGGCGGGCCGGCCGGGACCGGGCCAGCGGCGCCCGAAGAGCGAGAGGTCGGCCCACGGCCCGTGCAGCGGCGTGGCCTGCCAGCCACCCACCGGGCCGGACGCCTCCGGGCGTCTCGGTGCGGCATTGTTCGTCGAGACCATGTCGTCCCCCGTACGGATCAGGCCGGTTGCAGCGGCAGGGTCACGTGGATGTGGCAGCCGGACCGCACGCGGACCGCCGCCGGGCGGCTGGCGCCGTCGTCGAGCAGGAGGGGAGGCGGGTCGACGACGGCGATCGTGCCGCGGTGGAGCTGCACGACCCAGTGGGCGATCGCGAGGCCCAGGCCGGTGCCGCCGCCCTCGGCGCGGTCGCCGCGGGTGAAGCGCTCGAAGACACGGTCGCGTTCGGCGGGCGGGATGCCGTCGCCCTCGTCGGTCACCGCGATGCGGACGTACTGGTCGTGGCGTTCCGCGCGGACCGTGACCGTGCCGCCGGGCGGGCTGTGCCGGGCCGCGTTGTCGAGCAGGTTGGCGAAGACCTGGTGCAGGCGCTCCCGGTCGCCGGTGAGGCGGATCCGCGGGGTGGCCACCTCGAACCGGACGTCGTGCCCGGTGCCGTCGGCGTTGACGCGGGCCTCGCGCACCACGTCGGTGAGGAAGTCGTGCAGGTCGATGGGGTCGTGGGCGAGCGGCACCACGCCGGCGTCGAGCCGGGACAGGTCGAGCAGCTCGGTGACCAGGCGGCCCAGGCGTTCGGTCTGGGCCAGCGCGGCGCGCATGGTGTCCGGCTCGGCGCTGGAGACGCCGTCGACGATGTTCTCCAGCAGGCCGCGCAGGGCGGTGATGGGCGTCCGCAACTCGTGCGAGACGTTGGCGATCAGCTCGCGCCGCTGCCGGTCCGCGGCCGCGAGGTCCGCGGCCATCTGGTTGAACGCGGTGGCGAGCTCGCCCACCTCGTCGCGGGACGTCGCGCGCACCCGGCGCGTGTAGTCACCGCGTGCCATGGCCTTGGCGGCCACGGTCATCTCGCGCAGCGGCACGGTCGCGCCGTGCGCCGCCACCTGCAGCGTGACCAGGCCGAGCGCCACCGCGATCGCGAACCAGGACAGCTCGACGCGCATCCAGTCGAGGCTCCACCAGAAGATCAGCAACCCGACCCCGCCGGCCAGGCCGAGCGCGACGGAGAGCTTCGCCTTGATGGACCGTACGGGGTCGAGCGGGCGCGGCAGCCAGCCGAACATCCGGGCCGGCAGCGTCATCGCGAGACCTCCAGCGCGTAGCCGACGCCGTGCACCGTGCGGATCAGGTCGGCGCCGAGCTTGCGCCGCAGGCCCTTGATGTGGCTGTCCACCGTGCGGGTGCCGGAGGCGTCGGCCCAGCCCCAGACGTCGGCCAGGAGCCGCTCGCGGGGCAGGACCGTGCGGGGCCGGCCGGCGAGATGGACCAGCAGGTCGAACTCGGTCGGGGTCAGGTGTGCCTCGCGACCGGCCCGGTGCACCCGGCGCTCGGCCAGGTTGATCTCGAGGTCGCCGAACCGCAGCGTCTCCGGCGGCGCGGGCGCCGCCGTCTTGGCCACCCGGCGCAGCAGGGCGTGCACCCGCGCGGTGAGCTCGCGCATCGAGAACGGCTTGGTCAGGTAGTCGTCCGCGCCGACCGCGAGACCGACCAGGAGATCCGTCTCGTCGTCGCGGGCGGTGAGCATCAGCACCGGCACGGGCCGCTCGGCCTGGATGCGCCGGCAGACCTCCAGCCCGTCGAAGCCGGGGAGCATGACGTCCAGCACGATCGCGTCGGGGCGATCGCGCCGGGCCGCCTCGACCGCCGCGGGCCCGTCGTACGCGATGGCGACCTCGAAGCCCTCGGCCCGCAGCCGGGCCGCCACCGCGTCCGCGATGGTCCGCTCGTCCTCGACCAGGAGGATCCTGCGCGCCGCCGTGCCGTTCATCCCGTGCCTCCCGCTGCTGCCGACCCGCATCGTGCTGGGCGGACGCAAGGAGCCTATTGATCAGGCGTGCAGGCGCGGGGGTGGACTTGTGGACAACTCGTGAAGATCGGCGACCTGTGGATAACTCTGGGGACAAACCTGTGGACCTGTGGACAACGCTGTGGATTCAGCGGGTCCAGTCGTTCTTCGCGGCCCGGATGAGCTTGTCCTTGAGCTCGCGCGTGTGCCGCCTGCTGACCGGCAGCTCCGCGCCGTCGATCGTCACCACGTACCCGGACTGGGTCAACCGCAGCTCGGCGACCAGCCGCAGCTGCACCAGGTACGACCGGTGGATCCGCACGAACCCGGCGTCCGCCCAGCGCTCGGCCAGCGTCGCCAGCGACACGCGGACCAGGTGCGAGGCGTCGGCCGTGTGCAGCCGGGCGTAGTCGCCCTGGGCCTCCACCCAGCGCACCGACGAGCGGGGCAGCATCCTCGTGGTGCCGGCCAGCTCGACGGGAATGGTCGGCTCGTCCTCCCGCTTCGGCGGGGCGGGCGGCGGCACGGCACGCAGGCCGGCGACCCGGCGCAGCGACTCGCCCAGGCGCTCGGCGCGGACCGGCTTACGGACGTAGTCGGTGACGCCGAGGTCGAAGGCGTCCACCGCGCCGTCGTCGTACGCGGTCACGAACACGATCGACGGCGGCCGCGCGAACCGGCGCAGGATGCGGGCCAGCTCCATCCCGTCCAGCCCCGGCATGCGGATGTCGAGGAAGACCGCGTCGACCTCGGTGTCGCGCAGGACCCGCAGCGCCTCGGTGGCGTCCCCGGCGCGGTGCACGTACGCCACCCGGGAATCGGCGTTCAACAGGTACGCGAGCTCGTCCAGCGCCGGTGGCTCGTCATCCACGGCAAGCACGACGAGGCTCATCCGCGAGCCCCCGCGCATCGGCGGCGGGCGGGCGGACGCGCGGCAGCACCGCTCATGCCCGTACCCCCGGGTGGAATTTCGGCACCCGCATGCTCACCTTCGTTCCCGCTCCCGGCGCCGTCTCCACCACCAGGCCGAAATGGTCGCCGAACACCGAGCGCAGCCGCTCGTCGACGTTGGAGAGGCCGACGTGCTGGCCCGCGTCGTCCCCCTTGCCGTTGGCCGCCTCCGCCACACCCTCCGCGAGGGCCGCGGGGTCCATGCCGACCCCGTCGTCCTCCACCGTGATGTGGCATTCCGCGCCGGCGTCGCGCGCCTCGATGCTCACCATACCGACGCCCGGCTTGCGCGACAGTCCGTGCCGGACCGCGTTCTCCACCAGCGGCTGCAGGCAGAGGAACGGCAGGCCGACCGGCAGCACCTCGGGCGCGATCTGGAGCCGGACCTGCAGGCGGTCGCCGAAGCGGGCCCGTTCGATCGTCAGGTAACGGTCGATGGAGCGCAGCTCCTCGGCGAGCGTGGTGAACTCGCCGTGCGCCCGGAACGAGTAGCGGGTGAACTCGGCGAACTCCAGGATCAGCTCCCGGGCCCGCTCGGGGTCCGTACGCACGAACGACGCGATCGCCGTCAGCGCGTTGTAGATGAAGTGCGGGCTGATCTGGGCCCGCAGCGCGCGTACCTCGGCACGGGCGAGCCGCTCGCGGGACGAGTCCAGCTCCGCGAGGGCGAGCTGGGACCCGGCCCACCGGGCGGTCTCCATGGTCGCCTGTACGAGCCCCGGCGCCGGCTGATCCTCGGCGACCGCCACCAGCGCGCCGAGCGCCTGTCCGTCCGTGCCGGTGAGCGGGGTGATGACGGCGCCCCGTACGACGCAGTCCATCCGGTCGCACGGCAGCTCCGCCATGCCCAGGACGATCGAGCGGTTGTTCGCCGTGGCCCGCCGCGCCGCCGCGACGAACTGGTCGTCGTGGTGCCCGCCGCGGCCGTCGAAGGCCAGGCAGCGCTCCCCGTCGGAGACGGCCAGGCCCACGGCGCCGACGAGCCGGCGCAGGTGGCGGGCCGATTTGGCGGCCGTCGCCGCGGTCAGGCCGGTGCGCAGCGGCTCGGCGGCCAGCGAGGCCGAGTGCAGCACCTCGTACGTGGCGCGCTGACCGGCCGTCGCGATGCCCCGGCGGGCCCGCAGGCGCAGCACGGCCACGACGGCGCCCGCCAGCGCGGCGAGCACCGCGATGACGGCGAGGATGCTTCCGGCCTGACCACTCACGCACGCATCCTGACCGCAAGCGCCCCGGAACGCCAGGACGGACCGGTGCTAGTACGCGCCCTTGCGCTTGACGACCACGCCGATCGTGCGCCACAGGATGCTGAGGTCGTACGTGAGCGACCAGTTGTCCACGTAGTAGAGGTCGAGCCGGACCGCCTCGTCCCAGGACAGGTCGGAGCGGCCCGAGACCTGCCACAGGCCGGTGATGCCGGGCCGGACCAGCAGCCGGCGCCGCACGTCGCCCAGGTAGTCGCCGTCGTCGGCGGGTAGCGGGCGCGGTCCGACCAGCGACATCTCACCGCGGAGCACGTTGATCAGCTGCGGCAGCTCGTCCAGCGAGGTGGCCCGCAGCTTCTGCCCGAAGGAGAAGATCCGCGGGTCGTTCTTCATCTTGAACAGCATGCCGTCGGAGTCGTTGAGCTCCTCGAGGCTGGCCTTGCGCTCCTCGGCGTCGACGTACATGGTCCGGAACTTCCAGACCCGGAACGTGCGCCCCTCGTGGCCGACGCGCGGCTGGCGGAAGAAGACCGGACCGGGGTCGGACAGGCGGATGCCGATCGCGATCACGGCGAGGACCGGGGCGAGGAAGAGCAGGCCGAAGAACGCGACGACCCGGTCGAGCAGGTTCTTCGCGAGCCAGCCGGGACCGGAGAGGGTCGGCTCCTCCACGTGCAGCAGCGGCAGGCCCTCGATGGGCCGGATGTGCACGCGCGGGCCGGCGATGTCGGTGAGCTGCGGCGCGACCACCAGGTCCACGCCGGTGCCCTCGAGCTGCCACGCGAGGCGGCGCAACTCGCCGGGCTCCGCGCTGGCCGAGCCGCAGACGGCGATGGTGTCCGCGCCGACCTCCCGCACGAGCGTCAGCACGTCGCGGGCCGCGTACACGGGGACCGGGGTCTCGATGCCCCGGGAGGCCGCGTAGCCGTCGGTGATGTGGATGGCGACCGGGATGAGGCCGGCGGCGGGGCTGCGGGTGACCGCGGTGTAGACCTCGAGGGCCTCGGGCAGCGTGCCCATCAGGATCATCCGGTGTGCGCCGTAGCCGGTCTTCTTCCGGGCCACGTGCAGGATCTGCCGCGCCGAGTAGCGGCAGAAGAGGATGAAGATCAGCGACGCGGTCGTGACGTACGCGATGGTGACACGCGACAGCTGGGTCTTCGTGGCGAACGACAGCAGCGACACGCAGGCCACTACGGTCACGAAGCCGCGGACGACGCGCTTGAACTCCTCGCTGCCCAGCCCGAGGTAGCGCCGGTCGTAGCTGCCGTTGCCCCAGAGGATGATCACCCAGCCGAGCGGCAGGCCGACGAACGCGACCAGGTAGAAGATCGTCCGCTGGCCCTGGAAGCCGGAGATGGCCTTCTCGATGAAGGTGACGGCCAGCCAGCTGGCGAGGATCGCGGAGAGCAGGTCCAGCAGGACGAGGATCGCCGTGTACGGCCGGTGCCAGGTCGACAGCCGACGATGGGACCGGGTCCACGCGGACCGGGGCACGCCGTTACTGGGCGGCGGCTCCTGCTGCCACTCGAAGCTGTCGTACGGCATGCCGCTCCGGCTCTTACTGGGGCTGGAAGCCGGGCGATGGAGGCTCGTGGTCACCTCGCCTAAGTCCTCCCGCATCACGTACCGCCCACACCGAGAACATTACGCACCGCCACGACCCCGAGGGCTCCGGCGGGGTCGCCGGTCCCCGGTACGCCGCGGACGAAGCACGGGACCGGGCCACTATACCGATGGAACGACGGAGAAGAAGGTGACGTTGTGGCCGCTTTCCCCCGGGAGACGACCCGCCTACGCTGCGTGACTAGCGGATCAACTTGGACAGGCGTCGATCGGCCAGCGGCTTCCCACCGGTCTGGCAGGTGGCGCAGTACTGCAGGCTCTTGTCGGCGAACGAGACCTCGCGCACCGTGTCGCCGCAGACCGGGCAGGGCAGCCCGGTGCGGGCGTGCACCCGCATCCCGGCCCGCTTCTCGCCCTTCAGCTCGGCCGCCTTCTGCCCCACCGACCGCGCGACGGCGTCGGTCTCCACCTGCCGGGTCGCCTCGTAGAGCGTGGTGATCTGCTCGTCGGTCAGCTTGCTGGTCAGCGCGAACGGCGACATCTTCGCCACGTGCAGGATCTCGTCGGAGTAGGCGTTGCCGATGCCGGCGAGCACCTCCTGGTCGGTGAGCACACCTTTGATCTGCCCGTTGCGGCTGCGGATGCGCTCGGCGAACTGGTCGCGGTCCACCTCGAGCGCGTCGGGACCCAGCCGGGCCACGCCGGGCACCTCGCCGGGGTCGCGCACCAGGTACGCGGCCAGCGACTTCTGCGTGCCGGCCTCGGTCAGGTCGAAGCCGGAGCCGTCGTCGAGGCGTACGCGCAGAGCGATCGGCCCGCTCCCCGGCTTGAGCTGCGCGGGCGACTTGAAGGAGTCGCGGTAGTGCAGCCAGCCGGCCCGGGCGAGATGCACCACGAGGTGCAGGTCGGCGCCGAGGGACACATCGAGGAACTTGCCGTGCCGGCCGGCGTTCGTGATGGTGAGGCCCGCGACCGAGCTCGGCGGCGGGTCGTACGTCTTCAGCGCGCTGAACGAGGACACCTCGAAGCGCTGCACGGTATGGCCGACCGCACGCTCCCGCAGGTACGCGGCGAGCGCCTCGACCTCGGGCAACTCGGGCACGACCTCAATGTAGCGTTTGTCGCCGTGAAGGTCGTCGTTGCGCACAACCGGTACCGCGAGGCGATCCCCTCGGGGGAGAACGTCATCGTCGACACCGAGATCGCCCAGCTCACCGCGGCGGGCATCGAGGTGCTGCCGTTCCAGCGATCCTCCGACTCGATCGGCGACCTGCCGCTCGCCCAGAAGGCGCTGCTGCCCGTGTCACCGATCTGGGGGCGGGCGGCGCAACGGGACCTGGCCGAGTTGCTGTCCCGGGAGCGGCCGGATCTGCTGCATCTGCACAACCCGTACCCGCTGCTCTCGCCGGCGGTGATCCGCACCGCGCACGCCCACGGGGTTCCGGTCGTGCAGACCGTGCACAACTACCGGCAGGTCTGCTCGTCCGGGCTGTACTTCCGCGACGGGCACAATTGCCACGACTGCCGAGGAAAAGCCTTCGGCTGGCCCGCCGTGCAGCACAAGTGCTACCGCGGCTCCGCGGCGCAGAGCGCGTTGATGGCCACGACGCTGGCGGTGCACCGGCCGACGTGGAAATCCGTGGACCGCTACATCGCGCTCACCGGGCGCATCGCCGCGCACCTGCGCGACTACGGCATTCCGGACGACCGCATCGTCATCAAGCCCAACGGCCTACCGGACCCGGGTGAGCCGGCCCCGCTGGGCGACGGATTCCTGTACGCCGCCCGCCTGTCCCCGGAGAAGGGTCTGGCGCTCCTGCTCGACGCCTGGCGGCGGCATCCTGTCGGGGCGCTCGGGCACCTGCGCATCGCGGGCGACGGGGAACTGCGGCCGCTGGCGGAGCGGGCCGGCGCCGAGCGGGCCGACGTGACGTACCTGGGTCCCCTGGACCGGGCCGGCATGGAAGCCGCGCGGCGCGACGCCTCGGTGGTCGTGGCGGTGCCGACCTGGAACGACGTCCTGCCCACGGTGATCCTCGAGGCGATGGCGGCCGGACGGCCCGTGCTGGGCACCGACGTGGGCGGGATTCCGTACCTGCTGGGCCTCGACGAGCCGGTCGCACCGGCTGGCTGGGCCGTGCCGCCCGAGGCCGAAGCCCTCGCCGCCGCCCTCCCGGTCGCCCGGGCCGAGGCGGCGCGCTTCGCCGGCGCGGCCCGGGACCGGTATCTGCGGGCGTTCCACCCGGACGTGGTGACCCGGCAACTCATCGACATCTATACCGAACTCACAGAGAACTCCCACGCCACACCTAGGTAGACGATGGTCGAATTGGGGAATGCCCCCCGCCATGACCTCTCGTCGCACCGTTCTGCTGGGTATCGGCGGCGCCGCCGCCCTGACCGCGGCGGGCGGCGGTGTCGGCTACGCCATCGGGCGCACCGATGACGCCGAGCCCGCGGCCGCCCCCGCAGCCCAGGCAGGCCCGGCCAAATACCGCTCCCGGCCGGACCTGCGCACCCTGCCCGACGTGACCATCACGACCCCGGCGAACGCCACCGCGCCGGGCTACATCTACCTCACCCCCGCCTCCGGCGCCGGGCTGTGGGGGCCGCTCATGGTCGACGACAAGGGCTCGCCGGTCTGGTTCCGCAAGGTGCCCGACCCGGCGACCGTGGCCATCGACTTCAAGGCGCAGCAATACCGGAACAAGCCGGTGCTGACCTGGTGGGAGGGGACCATCGGCGGCACCGGCGGGCAGGGTGTCGGGCAGGGCGAGTTCGTCGTCGTCGACACCGCGTACCGGGAGATCACCCGGGTCCGGGCGTTCGGCACCGAACAGGCCGACCAGCACGACTTCGTGATCACGCCGGACGACACCGCGATCTTCTGGGTGTACGACCCGGTCCCGTACGACCTCTCGGCCGTCGGCGGCCCCAAGGACGGCGTCCTGCACGACGGTGTCATCCAGGAAGTGGACATCAGGACGGGCAAGCGGCTGTTCGAGTGGCGCGCCCGCGACCACGTCGGCCTCGACGAGTCGTACGCGCCGCTGCCGGTCGGGGAGTCGGCGCACCTGCCGTACGACTACTTCCACGCGAACTCGGTGGGGCTCGACGCCGACGGCGACATCATCATCTCCGCGCGGCACACGTGGGCCACGTACAAGATCAAACGCAGGACCGGCGAGGTCATGTGGCGCATCGGCGGCAAGAAGTCCGACTTCGCCGTCGAGGACCGCGCGAAGTTCAGCTGGCAGCACGACTTCCGGCGGCGCCGCGACGGCTCGTACAGCGTCTTCGACAACGCCGCCGGCATCACCAAGGACCGGGAGCAGTCGCGCGGCCTCATCTTCAAGGTCGACGAGCAGGCCCGCCGGGTCACGTTCGTGCAGGAGTTCCTGCACCCCGGCAAGCTGTCGGCGCCGACGCAGGGCAGCTTCCGCGAGCTCGCCGACGGCGGCTCGTTCATCGGCTGGGGGCAGATGCCCTACTTCACCGAGTACGCCCCGGACGGCACTGTGCGCCTCGACGGGCACCTGCCGCTCGACAACCAGTCGTACCGGGCGTACAAGGCGGAGTGGGCCGGGGTGCCGCTGGACCAGCCCGCCATCGGCCTGCACGTCGACGGCGGCAACGTGATCGTCAGCGCCAGCTGGAACGGCATGACGCGGGTGGTGAAGTGGCGGGCCCGCGGCGGCGGCCGGCCCGGCGCGCTGGACCAGGCGGTGGAGGCGCCGCGGACCGGCTTCGAGACCACCCTGACCCTGCCCGGTACGCCCGAGTACGTGGTCGCGGAGGCGCTGGACGCCTCCGGCGCGGTGCTGGGGACGTCCTCGGCCGTGCCGGTCCGCGTCTGAACCCGCGCCGCTCGGCCCGCCGGCCCGGGGCGGGCCGGCTCAGCGGCGCAGGCCCGGGCGGGCCGGCTCAGCCGCGCAGGGCCTGGCGGCCGGCGAACGCGATGCTGGCCGCCAGGAACGCGCCGTTGATCAGCGTGAACGCGCCGACCACCCAGATCGTCCACTGCGGCGCGACGGTCAGGACCACCCCGGCCAGGGCGATCACCGCGCCGTAGTCGCGGACCAGCTTGACCATGCGTACGGGCAGCGAGCGGCTGGTGACCATGCTGGCCGCCTGCGCGCCGCTCTGCATCACCGACGTCACCAGGTTGACCATCCACGTGCCGGCGAACGCCGCCAGCAGCCACGCCGGGGTGGCCGGCACCTGCGCCTCGGCCGTCGCGGACAGGGCCGCCACCAGCGCGATCTGCGCCGCCACGTCGCAGAGCACGTCGACCCGCGCGCCCGCCGGGCCGGCCTGGCCCGTGACCCGGGCCAGCTGCCCGTCCGAGCAGTCCAGGGCGTACGCGAACTGCCAACCGGCCAGCGCCAGCAGGCCGACCGGCCACGCCCACACCCGGCCGTCGGCGATCGGCTGGGCCGCCGCCACGACGACGAACGACACCAGGCAGCTCAGGCCGAGGTTGGCGACGGTGAGCACGGTCGGCGCGAGGCGGCGCTTGTGCGCGAACACCGCGATGTGCGCGCCGATGCGCTGGCTGACGGCCTCGCTGAAGAGCCCGCCGCCCCGGTTGACCGCGTAGTAGTCGGCCGCCGTGGGCGCCGTCCCCGCCACGGTGGTCGCGTTCGGGCTGACCGGACCGGTCCCGTTCGGGCCGCCCGGCCCGGTCGCGTTCGGAGGGCCGGAGCGTGCGGCTCCGGCCGGGCCGGAGCCCTGCGGGCCGGGCCGGCCGGAGCCGGGCGCGGAGCCGCGGGGGTCAGCAGCCGGCGACGGCATCGACATATTCGGCCAGCTTCCTGCGGATCTCGTCCGGTGTCATCGCGAGGTGCTCGAGGATCGTGTACCGGTCCGGCCGCGTCTTCGGCGCGAACTCCACGATCTGCACGAACTGCTCGGCGTCCAGGCCGACGTCGGCCGGCGTGCGCGGCAGCTGGTGCCGGGCGAGGCATTCCGACATCTGCTTGAAGCGCCGCTCGTCGCCGCGCAGGAACGTGCAGAACAGCGCGCCCATCCCGGCGAGTTCGCCGTGCGACGCCGTGCCGGGGAACAGCGAGTCGGTGGCATGCATGATCTCGTGGCAGCCGCCGCTGGACGGCCGGCTGCTGCCGCACACGGCCATGGCGAGCCCGCTGGAGATCAGGGCCTCGGCGAGCACCGTGACGAACGCGTCGTCGGTCATGTCGCCCGGCATCGTGAGCACGGCCTCCGCGCCCATCCGGGCGAGCGAGGCGGCGAGCCCGTCGACCGGCTCGCCGCGGACCTCGCGGGCCAGCTCCCAGTCGGCGAGCGCGCTGATGTTGCTGATCACGTCGCCGATGCCGGAGCGGTTGACGCGTTCCGGGCCGTTCTCGACGAAGTCCAGGTCGACGATGACGGCGATCGGGATGTGCACGCCGTACGAGCCCTTGATGCCGTCGTGGATGAGGCTGGCCACCGGGGACGCGACGCCGTCGTTGGCCAGGCTCGTGGCCACCGAGACCATCGGCAGCGCGTACCGGGTGGCGGCGTACTTGGCCGTGTCGACCGTCTTGCCGCCGCCGATCGCCACCACCGCGTCGTACGCCCGTGACCGCAGCTTGTCGCCCAGCTCGATGGCGGCGTCGAGGGTGCCGCCCGAGGTCATGTAGACGTCGGCCGACCGCAGCGACGGGCGGATCAGCTCGGCGATCTTCTCACCCTGGCCGGGGCCGACGACCACCGCGACGTCGCCGCCGGAGGAGATCCGCCCGTCGGCCAGGATGCTTCCCAGGTCCGCGACCGCGCCCCGCCGCACGTCGATGTGCAGGGGCGTCTGGACGCTGCGGGCTAGTAACGGCATGCGATGTCCCGCGCCTTGGCCAGGTCCTCGTGGTTG
The DNA here is from genome assembly GCF_040677315.1 of Actinoplanes sp. NPDC049316. NCBI lineage: Bacteria > Bacillati > Actinomycetota > Actinomycetes > Micromonosporales > Micromonosporaceae > Actinoplanes > Actinoplanes sp. NPDC049316. The sequence continues at coordinate 113,102 of NZ_JBFAQM010000011.1, forward strand.
TCGACCTCGACCCACGGGATGTCGCCGATGGTGGCCGCGCGGATCTCGCCGCCGCGGTTCGCGTACTCCTGGTAGCCGTCCTCGTAGTAGAGGTTGGGGTCGCGCTCCCAGGTGGTCTTGAGCGCGTCGGCCAGCTCGGCGGCGGCGGACGCCTCGATCACGGTGGCGCCGATGTACTCGCCGAAGGCGTCGGCCGGGTCCATGAGCTTCGTGATCTTCGTCAGCCGGCCATCTTCCGAGAAGATCGTCTTCATCTCCTCGTCAGCCAGCTTCTTCACATTGTCGACGGCGAGAAGGATGCCCGGTCCCCGATTCGCGAGGAGGTTCTGCTCGACGCTCACGGGGTGCACGGTGTCACCGTTGACGAGCAGCGCGCCCTCGGCGAAGCGGTCCCGCGCCAGCCACAGCGAGTACGCGTTGTTCCACTCCTCGGCCTTGTCGTTGTGCACGAGGGTGATCTTCACGCCGTACTTGTCCTCGAAAGCGTCCTTGCGCTCCTCGACCGCGCCGGCGCAGTAGCCGACGACGACGGTCACGTCGGTGAGCCCGGCGGCCGCGAGGTTGCGCAGGGAGATGTCCATGATCGTGGTCTCCCCGTCCACGGGGACGAGCGCCTTCGGCAGCGTGTCCGTGTACGGACGCAGCCTGCGTCCGGCGCCGGCGGCGAGTACCAGACCGATCATGGGGTGGTTCCTTCCGAGTCGAGGGGGTGCCAGCCGAGGATAGCGGTGCGTTCACATACCGGGCGTGGAGCCGGACAGGACGGCACGCGCCGGAGCCCGGATGTCCGTTAAGTCCCGATGGCGGACCGTCCGGTAAAGCTTGCGCTCAGCCGCGCCGCCGCGGGGAGAAAATGCGGCCGTCGTCGTGCGGGACAGGAGCACCGGCGAGCCGCAAGGGCCGTCGGGTGCACGGAAAAATGATATAGAGCCTGCTCGTAAGCTTGTGGGCATGACCGCTGAGCAGCTGATCTCATTCGCAAGAGGCGCCCCGTCCCTGGACATCGTCGACGTGGAGGGCCTGAAGGCCGCCGCCGCTCGGGCCTTCGACGCCGATCCGGCCGGTGTGACCGCCTACGGCACGTCCGTGGGGTACATCCCGCTGCGCAAGTGGATCGCCGAGAAGCACGGGGTCGCCCCGGAGCAGGTCATCGTGACCAACGGTTCGCTGCAGGCGGACGCGTTCCTCTTCAACCACCTGGTCCAGGCCGGCGACGACGTGGTCGTCGAGAAGCCCACCTACGACCGCACGCTGCTGAGCCTGCAGAACCTCGGCGGCAAGGTGCACCAGGTCACGATCCAGCCGGACGGCATCGACGTGGAGGAGCTGCGCGGGCTGCTCGAGTCGGGGCTGCGCCCGAAGATCGCCCACATCATCCCGAACTACCAGAACCCGGCCGGTGTCACGCTGTCGCTGGAGAAGCGCCGGGTCCTGCTCGGCCTGGCGGCCCAGTACGGCTTCACCATCTTCGAGGACGACCCGTACGCCGACATCCGCTTCCGCGGCGAGGCGCTGCCCTCGATGCTGTCGATGGACGAGAACAACTCGGTCGTGCACGCGTCCAGCTTCACCAAGACCGTGTGCCCGGGCGTCCGCGTCGGTTACCTGGTCGGACCGGCGGCGCTCATCGACGCGATCGCCAAGAAGGCCACCAACCTGTACATCTCGCCCGGCATGGTGTCCGAGGCGATCGTGCATCAGTTCTGCGTGTCCGGCGACATCGACCGCTCCATCCAGACGGTCAGCGCGGCGCTCTCCGAGCGGGCCCGGGTCCTGGCGGAGTCGATCCGTACGCACATCCCCGGCGCCACCTTCACCGAGCCGGACGGCGGCTACTTCCTGTGGGTTGATCTGCCCGAGGACGTCGACGTGGACAAGCTGTTCCCGGTCGCCATGAAGAAGGGCGTGGCCATCGTCAAGGGCAGCGACTTCCTGCTCGACGGCGGCAAGCACTCGGTGCGGCTGGCGTACTCGGCGGTGACCGTCGACCAGATCGACGAGGGTGTCCGGCGGCTGGCCGAGGCGATCGCCGAAACCCGCGCCTGAAACCTGCCCGACTGTCGGATTCCCGACAGTTACGGCCTCGCGCCGGTTCTGGGTTTCCCCCGGAACCGGCGCACGGCCCACAATGCTTGCTGCGTCAAACTGCATGACCATGCGGTGCGACGCGTCGACACCCACCCCCGCCCCCCGGCGCCGGGCGGGCCGCTCGCACCCTTCACCCCCCGAAATGCGGCCGGTCCGTCCGGCGCCACCTTGCCGCCGCGGCGACGATGTGGTGCCGCGCCCCGCCGCGGGCGGCGTGCGTGAACGGCATGTTCACGCGGCGCGGGGCATGTGGCGCGTAAGGACTGGGCAACCTCGCGGGCGTAACCTCGTGCGGGCCCGCCACCGCGGTCCGGGCCACGATCACCCCTGGGGGAGGCAGTCATGAGCGACAGCAGCGTGCGCCGCAGCAGGTCCACCGGCGTGAACCGGTCATTGTCGCGAGCGTGGACGGCCCCCGTACGGGCGATGAACCGCTTCCTGGGCACCGCCGACGGCCAGGAATCCGGTGCGGGCAAGGAGTTCCACGGCAGCGCCGTCGTCAACTGCGGCGTGTACGTGGAGGGCAAGCGCGAGCCGGGTGACTTCACCCCGGACGAGGCGCTGCGCGAGGCGTGCAGCCGCGACAACGCATTCGTCTGGCTGGGCCTGCACGAGCCCACCCAGGCGGAGATGGCCGCCGTCGCGACCACGTACGGCCTGCACGAGCTGGCCGTGGAGGACGCCGTCAAGGCCGAGCAGCGGCCCAAGCTGGAGCAGTTCGGGGCCGTGCAGTTCCTCGTGCTGCGTACCGCCCGCTACGTGCCGCACGGCGAGCTCACCGAGAACTCGCAGATCGTCGAGACCGGCCAGATGATGCTGTTCGTCGGCGAGCGCTTCGTCATCACCGTCCGGCACGGCGACGCCACGAAGCTCGCTCCGGTACGGGCCGACATGGAGGGCCGGACGGATCTGCTCGCCCAGGGCCCGTGGGCGGTGGCGTACGCGGTGACCGACCGGGTGGTGGACGCGTACATCGCGGTCGCCGACCAGGTGGAGGCCGACCTCGACATCATCGAGGAGGGCGCGTTCTCCCGGGACCGGGGAGCCCCGGTGCAGGCGATCTACCAGATGAAGCGGGAGATCGTCGAGTTCCGCCGGGCCGTGGTGCCGCTGCAGCGCCCGCTCGCCACGATCACCGCGTCGCAGAGCCGGATCGTGCCCAAGGAGATCCGCCGCTACTTCCGCGACGTGCAGGACCACCTCACGCGGACGGTCGAGCAGGTTTCCTCGTACGACGATCTTTTGAACTCGATCCTGCAGGCGCGCCTGGCGCAGGTGACCGTCGACCAGAACAACGACATGCGCAAGATCGCCGCCTGGGCCGGCATGTCCGCGGTCTGGACCGCCATCGCCGGCGTGTACGGGATGAACTTCGAGTTCATGCCCGAGACCAAGTGGCAGTACGGCTATCCCGCCGTCCTGACGATCATGGTCGTGATCTCCGTGCTGCTCTACCGGGCTTTCCGCCGCAACGGCTGGCTCTGACCCGCCCCCCGTCGCCGGCCGCCGACCTCTAAAGTGAGGCCGTCGCACCGGGGAGGGAAGTCGCGTGCCGTCTCGGCAGGATCAGCTGCACTCGTACCAGTACTCGCAGCAGCGGGTGGTGGCCGCGCTGGTCACGCACGACCCCGACCCGCACCGCTCGCCGCTGCGGCGCGCCGGCACGACCGTGCTGATCAGCATCGTGGTGGCCGCGCTGGCGGTCGGCGGCGCCGCGGTCTACGGCCTGATCAAGGGCCGCAGCAGCGTCGACCCGCGCAACGAGGCCGTGGTGTTCCTCGAGAAGGGCACCGGCGCGCGGTACGTCTACCTCAAGTCGGACGACAAGATGCACCCGGTGCTCAACTACGCCTCGGGTCTGCTCGCCGCCAACGCGCCGGCGCCGGAGCTCAGGAACGCCTCGCGGGAGAGCCTGGCCAAGGTGCCGCTCGGGGACCCGCTCGGCATCCCGGGCGCGCCCGACTCGCTGCCGCCGGCCAAGGGCGGCCTGGTCGAGAACGTGTGGACGGTCTGCTCGCAGGTGGCCGACAGCGAGGCCCCGCAGAGCGTGCTGGCCGTCGGCACGCCGGTGTCGGGCGGCACGCCGCTGCCCGTGCCGCGGGCCGACACCCCCGCGAGCGAGCTCCGCGGCCTGCTGGTCAGCGACACCGCCGACCGCACCTTCCTGGTCTACAACAACAAGCGCTTCCTGATCCCCGCGTCCCGGCTGCAGCAGACCCGGGTGTGGTTCCGGTGGTCCCAGGCGGCGCTCTCGGTCTCGTCCGCGTGGGTGAACGCGGTGCCGATCGGCCCGGACCTCAAGCCGCCGGCCATCCCGGACTTCGGCGACCCGTCGGCGGAGATCAACGACTTCGAGGTCGGTCAGGTGCTGCGCATCCACAGCGACGGCAACACCGCCGCTCAGTGGGGCGTGGTGCTCAGCGACGGCGTCGCCGACCTGACCGACGTGCAGGCCGCCCTCATGCAGGCCGACCCCGAGGCGTACGGCGTCAAGGACATGGACCTCACCCTGTACGGCAACCTGCCCCGCTCGAAGACCCAGCTGGTCAGCGCCGCGAACGCCGCCGGTCTGCCACCCGCCGTACCCGTGCTGCTCAACGGCCCGGACAGCGTCTGCCTCAGCTATGACGGCTCGGCGCCCGGCGGTGGCGTCAGCATCCGCATCGGCCCGTCCGTGCCGGCGGGGACCGCGGTCGCGGGCGAGCCGGCGGCCTCCGGCGACGACCAGGCCGACCGCGTGTACGTGCCCCGCGGCAAAGGTGCCCTCGTGGTCTCGATGGCCTCTCCGACCGCACCCGCCGGCGCCGGCACGGTCAGCGTCGTCACCGACACCGGCCGCAGCTTTCCGCTGGCCGACCGGGACGTGATGGCGAAGCTGGGATACGGCGGTGTCCAGCCGCAGCAGATCCCCGGCCAGCTGGTCGATCTGCTGCCGGTGGGGCCGGCATTGGATCCCGCCCGGGCCCGCCAGTCCGAGCCTGGGGTCGAGCAGAACCCGTAACCTGCGGTTGCAGAACGGCGGACGGACGCCCCGGGATGGGACCGTCCGCCCGCCGTGTGGTTCTGCAACCGGGGGTCAGCTCTTGTTCTTGCCGTTGGCCATCCGCGCCACCTCGGGGCTGTGCAGCACCGAGTCGGTCTGGTCGCCGCTGGGCATGAGGTCCGGGTCGGCGTCGGCCGCGAGCGACGGGTCGGACGCGACCGTGCCGGCGGCCGGGCTCTTCGCGCCGGCCGGCGTCACGTAACCGGACGGGCCGGAAAGGTCCGCCGGCTGGAACGCGGCATCCTGCGACCCGGCCGGCACGGTGGTGCTCACCGGGCCGCTGGGGTCGTACTCGTCCCACTGCTCGTTGCTGCGCTTGCGCAACACGTACGCACCCGCAGCGCCGATGGCGGCACCGGCCAGGGCGAGCTTCACGAGCTTGCCGCCCGTGCTGCCCTGCTTGCGGCCGATCGCCTTGTTCGCCCGCTTCTCGAGCTTCTTGGCGTTCTTCTTGTTGGCCTTGGCGGCTTCCTTGTTGGCCTGCACGGCCTTCTTGTTCGCCTTCTGAGCCTTCTTGCCCGTCTTCTTCACGTTCTCGCTCGCGGCCGCGACCAGCGGGCCGAGCGTCGCCACGGCCGTACCCCAGCCGTCGGTCGCCGCACCCTTGGCCTTGGCAGCCGCCGGCTGCACCCGGTCGCGAGCTGCGGAGAACTTGGGCCCCACGGTTGCGCTGGTCTCCTGTGCGGCGAGTGAGGCCGCGCGCTTGAAGTGATCAACGCTCTGGCTGAGCTCGTTCTTCATCTTCGCGTTGCGGTTCTTCCGTCGCATGGTTGCGAACACCAGTGCCCACCTCCTGTGGTCTCGTCCCGAGTTCAATGCTGCCTCCTCGGGGTACCCCCGCGGAGGCGGTTCAGACACATGGGGGAGGATCCGAACCGTAAAGAACTGTCCAGCGCCGGTCGGCGACCCGCTGACCGGCGACCGCGACACCCGTTAGGAGTACCCGTGGCTGAGACGCTCTACGCCACCCTGCACACCAACCACGGTCCGATCCGGCTCCAGCTCTTCCCGGACCACGCGCCGGCCACCGTGCGCAACTTCGTGGAGCTCGCGGAGGGAACGAAGGACTACGTCGACCCCCGGACCGGCCAGAAGGGCAGCGGCCCGTACTACGACGGGACCATCTCGCACCGGGTCATCGCCAATTTCATGATCCAGATGGGTGACCCGACCGGCACCGGTCGCGGCGGGCCCGGCTTCCAGTTCGCCGACGAGTTCCACCCGGAGCTGCAGTTCGACCGGCCGTACCTGCTCGCGATGGCGAACGCCGGCCCGGGCACGAACGGCTCGCAGTTCTTCATCACGGTCAGCGCGACCCCGCACCTCAACCGGCGGCACACCATCTTCGGCCAGGTCGCCGACGAGCAGTCGGCCAAGGTCGTGGACTCCATCGCCACCACGCCGACCGGCCCGGGCGACCGCCCGCGCGAGGACGTCGTCATCGAGCGCGTGGAGATCGAGCGGGTCGCCGGTTAATCACCCGTCCCGGTACCTTTGAACCATGAGTGAGTCTCCGGTGACGGCTCCCGTCTGCTACCGACACCCGTCCAAGGAGACCTATGTCCGGTGCACCCGCTGCGAGCGGTACATCTGCCCGGACTGCATGAACGAGGCCTCGGTAGGCCATCAGTGCCCGGAGTGCGTGGCTCAGGGGCGACGCACACAGCGGCCGGCTCGCACCGCCTTCGGCGGCAGCGCGGCCGGCCGCGCCGGGACGGCCACCAAGACCCTCATCGGCATCAACGTCCTGGTCATGCTCGTCTCGATCCTGTCCGGCGGCTCCACCGCCGTGGCCGGCGGCGGCTGGGGCGGCCTGCTGGGCAGCGGCACCCCGCTCACCGAGTGGGGCGCGGTGCTCGGCCGCGCCGTGTACGGCCCGGTCGGCGCGGCGACCCTGCACGGCATCGCCGGCAACGGCGAGTGGTATCGCCTGGTCACGGCGATGTTCCTGCACTACGGCGTGCTGCATCTGCTGATGAACATGTACGCCCTGTGGATCCTCGGTCGCGAGCTCGAACGCGTCCTGGGCCCGCTGCGGTACGTGAGCCTCTACGTGCTCGCGGGCCTCGGCGGCAACGTGGCGGCGTACGTCTTCTCGGCGCCCAACCAGATGACGGCGGGCGCCTCCACCGCGGTCTTCGGCCTGATGGCGGCGATGTTCGTGCTGCTGCGCCGGCTCAACCTCAGCGTCGCGCCGATCCTCCCGGTGATCGTCATCAACGTCGTGTTCACCTTCGCGGTGACCGGCATCTCGGTCGCGGGCCACCTCGGCGGCCTGGTCACCGGCTTCATCGCGGCGGCGATCCTCGCGTACGCTCCGGCCCGGATCCGCAACGTCGTGCAGGGCGTGGGCCTGGCGGCCGTGTTCGTGGTGCTGCTGGTGCTAGCGGTGCTACGGACGATCTCCCTGAGCTAGGGCGGCGGCGCGCAGGTCGTTCAGGGCCTGCGCGACTTCCTGCGGGTCGGTGCCGAGCTCGTGCCCGCTGAACAGGTGCAGGCTCTCGCCGGCGTCGATCTCCAGGAGTTCGCTGCGCAGGCCGCGGCGGGTGCGGCTGTCGACGCGTACCCGTTCGATCCGCGACCAGGGCAGGCGCCGGCGGGCCGCGAAGCCGCTGACCACCGTCACGCCGTCGGCGTCCGCGGTCAGCCGGACCGGGCGGATCAGATCGCGGGCCGCCCAGCTCGTCAGGCCGGCCGCCGCCACGAGGGCCAGTGCCCAGCGCACCGGGTCGCCGTCGCCGAACGCCGCGGCGAGCACCATGAGCGCGACCGCGCCGAGGATTTTCGTCACCGGCAGCGCGGGTTTCACCCGCCACTCGAGATTCGGCATGGGCACCACTATGGCAGCCCGGCGTACCGTCGGCAGTATGCGTGATGCGGTGATCGTGGGAGCGGTGCGGACCCCGGTGGGACGGCGTAACGGCGGGCTCTCCGGCGTACACCCGGTTGATCTGTCGGCCGAGGTGCTCCGGGCCCTGAGCGAACGCTCGAAGCTCGACCCGGCAGACGTCGAGGATGTCTTCTGGGGTTGCGTGTCGCAGGTGGGCGAGCAGTCGTGGAACATCGGGCGCAACGCGGTCCTGGCCGCGGGCTGGCCGGAGTCGGTGCCCGCCACCACGATGGACCGGCAGTGCGGTTCCAGCCAGCAGGCCCTGCACTTCGCCGCGGCGACCGTGCTCTGCGGCCAGGCCGACCTCGTGGTGGCCGGCGGCGTCGAATCGATGAGCCGGGTGCCGATGGGGTCCAGCGCCGCCGGGCAGGACCCGTACGGCGAGGCGATCCGGGAGCGCTACGGCACGACCGGGTTCAACCAGGGCGTCGGCGCCGAGATGATCGCGGCGCGCTGGGGCTTCTCCCGGGGACAGCTCGACGAGTACGCCCTGGCCAGCCACGCGGCCGCGGCGAAGGCGCAGGACGCCGGCGAGTTCGACGCCGAGATCTCGCCGGTCGGTGAGGCGGCCCGTGACGAGGGCATCCGGCGCGACACCACGCTGGAGAAGCTCGGCGGGCTCAAGACGCCGTTCAAGGAGGACGGCGTCGTCACGGCCGGCTCGGCGTCGCAGATCTCCGACGGCGCGGCCGCGCTGGCCGTCACGACCTCACGCTGGGCGGCCGCGCACGGCCTGACGCCGCTCGCGCGGATTCACACCGCGGTCGTCGCGGCCGACGATCCGGTCATCATGCTGACCGCGCCGATCCCGGCCACCGAGAAGGCGCTCGCGAAGTCGGGGCTCACCCTCGACGACATCGGGGTGTACGAGGTGAACGAGGCGTTCGCGCCCGTACCGCTGGCGTGGCTCGCCGAGACGGGCGCGGACCCGTCCCGGCTCAACCCGCGCGGCGGCGCGATCGCCCTCGGACACCCGCTCGGCGCGTCCGGTGCCCGGATCATGACGACGATGCTGCACCACATGCGGCAGACCGGCGTGCGGTACGGCCTGCAGACCATGTGCGAGGGCGGGGGAATGGCCAACGCCACGATCGTCGAGATCCTGTAATTCGATATTCATCGTGGCATGGCCGCGCCTTCCCCCGGACGTCGCCGTTAAACGCCACATGGACGTGTTCTCCCGTACGTTCCTTCCCGCCGCCGCCGAAGCCGGTGTGGCCATCGCGACCGTGAGCCGGCACATGCCGATCTTCCGGCGCTGCGTGGAGCCCGACGACTCCACGGTCCTGGTGACCCGGTGCGTCAACCCGGACCGGCCGATGTCCGGCGAGTACCTGATGTTGCTGACGTACCGCCGGCTGGTCATCACGCAGGAGACCCGGCTGTTGCACCGGCTGCGGCTGCACCTGAACGCCAACCTCCGCCACCTCAGCGAGGTCACCTGGAACACCGACCTGCGGCTCGCCGCCGTGGACGTCGCCGCGACCGCCGTGGACGGCGTCCGCGAACGCTTCCGCGTGCGCGTCGGCGAACCCGATCGGGTCTGGCACTTCGACGCCCGATTCAAGCAGGTCTTCCGTGAGCGCCGCTCCGGCCTGCAGATCGCGGCGTAAGCCTCAGCGCAGGAACCCGGTGATCGATCGGCGCAGGCCGGTCGCGTCGAGACCGTGCCACCGGGCGTGGTCCGCCGGCGTTCCGTACCGCCGCTCCTCGGCCCGGCTCACGCCGAGATGCAGAGCGCGATGGGGTACGTCGGCCAGCGCCGCGGCGATGATCCGGCTGGACGTCCCCGCGAGGTAGGGCTCCACCATCACCACCTCGGCCGGTCGCAGGGCGCGCAGCCCGTCGGTGTCGAACGGCCGCGGCGTGTGCGTGTACGCGACGGTGACGTCCAGGTCGCGGGTCGCCTCCAGCGCGGCGTCGAGCAGCGGGCCGACCACGACCACCACCGCCCTCGTACGCCCGCGCTTGATGACCTTGAGGTCGTCGCCCGGGTGGGCACGGCTGTTCTGCTGCGAGGACAGGCGTACGTACACCCGGTCGTCGTGGTGCGCGGCCGCCCGCAGCAGGCCCGGCACCTCGTCGGGATGCCCGGGGACGTGCACGGTCCAGCCGTCCAGCGTGTCGAGCAGCGCCACGTCTCCGGGTGACTGGTGGGTGTAGCCCTCGGCCGACGCGTCGTACGAGGCGCCGATGCTGACCAGCACCGCCCCGGCGTCCTGGTGACCGAGGTCCAGCTTGATCTGCTCGTATGCGCGGTCGACGACGAAGGGCGCGTACGAGTGCACGTACGGCCGCATCCCGGTGAGCGCTAGCCCGCCCGCCACGCCGGTCATCAGCTGTTCCCGGATCCCCACGTTGATCACCCGGTCGGGGTGCCGCCGCATCGCCGGCCCGAAGGCGTCGGAGGAGATGTCGGCGAGTACGACGGCGGTCCGCGGGTCCTCCTCCAGCAGCGCGGTGGTGGTGGCGACGAACGTCTCTCGCATGATCAGCTTCCCTTCGGCTCGACGACGGCGATGACGACGTGCGGGCGGTCGCGGCGCGGCAGCAGGGCGGCCTCCAGCGCGGCGTGGTCGCGACCGTCCACGACGGACACCCCCCAGCCGACGAAGCGGCTCGCGATCCCGCCCGGCCAGCCGTGCGTGGCGGACTGGTTGTCGACGACGATCGTGGTCAGCGGCAGCCCGACGGCCGCCGCGTACGCGATCGCCTCGTGGTTCGAGCCCTCGTCCAGCTCGGCGTCGCCCACGAGCACGAAGGTCCGCGCCTCGTCATACCCCTGGGCGCGCAGGCCGAGCGCGGTCCCGACCGCGAGGCCGAGTCCGTGCCCGAGCGACCCGGTGCCGATCTCCACCCCGGGGATCAGCACCCGGTCGGGGTGGTGCCCGAGCCGGCTGCGCGGCCCGGCGAGGTCGTCCAGCCACTCGACGGGGAAGAAGCCCTTGGCGGCGAGGACGGCGTAGTAGGCGGCCGGCCCGTGCCCCTTGGAGAGCAGGAAACGATCCCGGTCCGGCTCGTCGACGGTCTCCGGCGACACGCGTAACACGCGGTCGTAGAGGACCCACAGGACATCGAGCGTCGAGTACGCGCTCGGCGAGTGCTTCTCGTCCCCGGTGATGCGGGTCAACAACTCTGGTTCCACGGCGGTCACGGTCATACGCTCACGGTGCAACTTGAAGTTCACTTCAACTCAAGGGATGCGGGTGTGGAGCTCCTCACGATCGGCGACATGGCGGCCCGCAGCGGTGTCGCCCCGTCGGCCCTGCGCTTCTACGAGCGCGAGGGGCTGATCCGCTCGACCCGTACGGGCGGCAACCAGCGCCGCTACGAACGGCACGAGCTGCGCCGGGTGGCGTTCATCCGGATCGCCCAGCAGGTCGGGATGTCGCTGGAGGAGATCCGCGAGGCGCTGGCGGCGCTACCGGAGAACCGGACCCCGACCAAGGCCGACTGGGCGCGGTTGTCGGCCCGGTGGCGGCGCAAGCTCGAGGACCGGATCGCGATGATGGAACGGCTGCGGGACCAGCTGACCGGGTGTATCGGGTGCGGGTGCCTGTCGCTGCAGCGGTGCAACCTCATCAACCCGAAGGACCGGTTGGCGGAACGCGGGCAGGGCGCCCAGATGATCGTCAATCCGCCGGCCTGACGACGCGCGCACCGCCCGCCGCGGGCTGCGGCGGGCGGCACGTGGTCCGCTCAGGAAAGAGCGACGTCGTCGTAGTAGTGGCGCAGGATCGTCTGGTAGCTCTTGCCGGCGTTCGCCAGGTCGCGGGAGCCGTACTGCGACAGCCAGTCCCCGTCGACCCAGCCGCCGCACGCCGTCGTGGTCGAGCAGTAGTGCGCCTGCAGGATGTTGCCGCTGCGGGTCATCCGCGCCGACCACGTCCGGTCCACCGCGGAGGACGTCGACGACTGCGCCGACGACGGCCGGTAGACCTGGTCGGCGGTGTCGTCACGGACGTCGTAGCACTGGCCGCCGGAGGTCTTGCGGGTCGAGTGCAGCGCCCAGTACCAGCCGTAGCTCTTCACGGCCATGGCGCCGGCCTCCAGCGAGGCGTCCGGCCAGCTCGTCACCCACTCGTTCGGCAGGACGTTCTTGACGTACGTCTTGAAGTCCACCCGGTCGACCCGTCCGAGACCGGTCCGGTAGACCAGGATCGTGCTCGGCAGCTTGGTGTTGGTGCCGTCGGTGCTGCAGCCCGACGGTCCGCCGGAGCTCACCAGCTCGTGCGAGGCGTTGTTGTTCTTCAGTGTGGCGTTGAGGTTGCCCTTGGCGCCGGAGGCGAAGTCCTGGCTGGCTCCGCCGAAGTTGCTGTTGAAGTAGACGCGTACGGTCTTGCCGGTGCGGTTCCAGACGGAGGCGGCGTTGTTCTTGACGCAGACGCCCTTGCCGGCGCCGTCGCCCTTGAACTCGTAGCAGGACGGCTGGGTCGCGCCGTAGTCGTCCAGGGAGTCGGTGAAGTCGGAGACCGAGCCGGCCTGGTTGCTGTTGTAGTAGTAGCAGAACTCGCCGCTGTCGCAGTCGCCGTCACGGTCTGCGGCGGATGCCGCGCCCGGCGCCACCGTCACGCCGACCAGCGCCGCCACGAGGACGGCCAGCACGGCCGGAACCCTTCTCATGCTGATCATCGCGGTCACCAGCTGCTCGGGACGTACGCCCAGCCCAGGTAGTCGTCGCGCTGCCGGAACGTGTTGGTCTGGTAGACGGTCGGCCCGGTGCTGATCGCGCTGTTGCCGCCGATCGAGAGCATGACGTGCCCGGCCGAGGTGGTCGAGGTGAAGAACACGGCCGTACCGGCGGGCGGCACCGAGCCGGTGTGGATGCGGCCGTTGTCCTTCTGCCACTGGTAGTGCGTACGGGCCGTGGCGAACCGGCCGCTCGTGCCGAACGCCCGCTCGACGAACAGCTCGCACTCGTTGTTCCAGTCGGTGTGGCCCAGCCGCGCCTTCGCGAACGCGACCGCCTCGGAAGCGCGCGGGTCGGCGGGGTACGTGCCGCCGGCCGAGCCGCCGATGTCGTGCGAGGCGTTGTTGTTCTTCAGTGTGGCGTTGAGGTTGCCCTTGGCGCCGGAGGCGAAGTCCTGGCTGGCTCCGCCGAAGTTGCTGTTGAAGTAGACGCGTACGGTCTTGCCGGTGCGGTTCCAGACGGAGGCGGCGTTGTTCTTGACGCAGACGCCCTTGCCGGCGCCGTCGCCCTTGAACTCGTAGCAGGACGGCTGCGTCGTGCCGTAGTCCTCGATCGATTCGGTGAAGTCCGAGACCGAGCCGGCCTGGTTGCTGTTGTAGTAGTAGCAGAACTCGCCGCTGTCGCAGTCCCCGTCACGGGCCGCGGCCGAGGCCGGCGAGGCGAAGCTCAGGACGGACGTGCCCATGGCGAGCGCGGCGCCGACGACGGCGAGACTCTTCCGGATGTTCATGGTTCCCCTCGTGAACAGTGAGTGATGGTCGGTCGGTCGGGTGCGGGTCACTGCCCGCGCTGGTACTGCTCCCAGGTCTTGATCGGGATCCGGGGACCGTCGTCCGGACCGCGGTCGGCCAGGCCGTTCATGCCGAGGTAGTAGTCGCCCACCTGGTGCTGCGCCTGGCTGGACAGGTCCGTGTCGTTGATCGCCGCGGCGTGGATGTGCCACGGCCAGTCACCCTGGCTGGGGTCACGCAGCCAGGCGGCGAAACCGACCTGCCGCAGCGCGCGCACGGCGGCGGTGCGCTTGGCCGAGGTCATGCCGGCGACGGAGATGTCCACCACGCCGCCGCCGTCGTGCGTGCCGGCCGACGTCGGGTCGCCACCCGGGTTGTACGAGCCCTGCTCGAGCACGAGCGTCGTGCCGATCAGTCGCTGGGCCTCCGCGAGCATCGCTTGCGTACGGGCGTCCACGACGTACCCGTCACGCTGCACCTTCGCGCCCGGGCCGATGGTGTTGCCGACGGTGTACCGGTTCTGCCCGAGCTTCGTCAGCGACGTCGTGCCGGGCAGCCCGTTCGCGGCCAGACCGGTGTAGCCCAGCGAACGCTGGTACGCCGCGTACGCCGAGATCGTCTCCGTGCCGAAGTAGCCGTCGACCCACTGCGCGTTGAGCAGGTTCCGGTCCTGCAGCGCCTGCTCGACGGCGAGGACGGAGCTCTTCGCCCCCGGGGTCAGGGTGTGGTCGGCGCGGCGAGGGTCGATCTGGGCGGCCAGGACGGTGGCCTCCATGTCGACCACGGGCCGCGCGGCCGTGGTGAAAGCTCGCTCTGCGGGTGGGCCGGATGTCGAGGCCCACGCATGGGCCGGGACGCCGAGGGCCACGCAGAGCGCGGCGAACCCGACGGCTGACCAGGGACGGCGCATCGCCGATCCTCCTCGTAGGTGGTGAGTCGCGTTTGCTGAACGGACATCACCCTGCGAGGAGGGGCCTCGTGTTCGGTACCCGGTCGTACTGTCAGATCCGTCAGGCGGCCGCTGACCTGCGCGGACGCGGTGTTGTCAGATGGTCAGGCGGTGACGGTGACCATGAAGTACACCGGCCGGCGGCTCGGGAAGAACGCCTGCCCGTGCTCGTCGACCATCTTCCAGCTGACCCAGCACTTCCCCGGCCGCTTCGGCGCGGTCACCGGCACGCTGATCATCACCTGCTCGCCGGGCGGCGTGTCGCCGATCGCGACCCGGTCCGGCACGCGGCACCCCTCTTCGTCACCGGTGGGGTTCATCCGCTCGAGGAAGCGGTTGTGCCACGCCACGGTCCCGACGTTCGCCAGCGCCCACACCTTCACGAAGTGGGAGTCGACCTTCACGCGCGTACCGTCCGGGATTGTGACGTCGGCGACGAACTTGCTCGCGTCCCCGGGAATCATCGAATCGGAGAACGCCGGCGAGGACGGCGGCACCGACGCCGCGCCGGCGGAGCCGTCGGCGTCCGACCGGCCGCGCAGAGCGAAGCCCAGGGCGGCGGCCATGGTGACCACCACCGCGACGGCCGCAGCGGCGAGCCACGGCAGCCGGTGGCGTCGCGGGCCCGCGACCTCGTCCTCCGGCGGGTCCTCGGCCGGTTGTTCCTTCGCAGCCGGCGCCTTCGTCACCTTCAGGTCGTTCTCGCCGGGCTGAGCGTCTTCCCACCGCCGCCGCCACTCGGTCTCGTCGGCGTCGCAGGCCCGGACGAACTCCCGGGTGGTCTCCCAGGAGGGGAACCTCGTCCCGGCGGCGGCCTCGTGCAGCGTGGTGTGGGAGATCCGGCCGGACAAACCGGCCATCCTCCGGAAGGATGGATTGCCTACGGCGGTCCGCAACGTACGGAGTTGTTCGGCGAACCTCTCGGCGGCCATACCGTCCTGAATGGACCCGGCAGCAGCACGCTGGTCTTCCATCCGTCCCCCATGTCAGAAGCCGTCGTCAAACGGTGCCAGAGCGTGTAAGAGGGTACCGAACGGGCGTCGGCAGGCATCGATGCGTTGGCCTCAGGGTGACCGAGATCCCGCACCGCCCGTGGACGGGGCGCCGTGCGGATCGCCGCGCCGCCGGGCCGACGCAAATTGCGGGTTTACGTTGTGTTTTCAGGGGAAGTCACGCCGCCTCCCGACGAGAGGGAGAAACGTCAGAGGGATGCGGCCCTGCTTGCAGTGCGGCGCCATAAGCGCTCGCGCCGTTCGCGCGCCGGCCGCTCAGATCCCGTGAGGGGACACCATGACACAAAGCGGGGCGGGGACGTGAGCTGTGATGACCGTGTGTTCCACGACGCCGACGCGGTGCTCGCGGCGGTGCTGGAGGCGTACATCGCATCGAGATGACTCAGACTCGGACGGACTCCCCCGCCGGGCCGATCTTCCACGCCTTCGCCCATGACATCACCGCCACGCATCGCGCGGGCCGACGTTCACGATTCAACTACCGGTCAAACCCCCACAAGCGAGCTGAAGGGGGCCGTGAGATGGTGATCATGCTCATCGCCGACGAATCGACGGAGGTGCGCCAGGCCCTGACCCGTGTCCTCACCCGGGTGGGCCACCACATCGTGACCACCGGCGATCACTTCGCCGCCCTGCAACTGGTCCGCAGCACCCGGCCCGGCCTCGTGATCCTCGACGCCTGCTCCCCGGCCCTGCGAAGCGTCGACTTGTGCCGGGCGATCCGAGGCGACCCCGGCAGCGCCACCGCGGCCATCATCCTCACCTCGGCGTGCGCCGTGCCCAGCGAGATCGAAGCCGGCCTCGCCGCGGGCGCCGACGAATTCCTGTTCAAGCCCTTCCGCACCGACGACGTGCTGAGCCACGCCCACGCCCTGCTCAGCCGACCGCGGCCCGCACCAGCCGATCCACAAGGTGCCTGGCCGCGCGGCTGACAATCCTGACATCCCGCGGTCGATGGGGCACTTGGGCTCTGTCGCCACTCGCCTCGCCCAGGTCACTCTCGGCCTGGACGACCGGTCCAGCTGAAGCGAGGCGGTTGGCGATGACTCGGCTGACTGAGAGCGGGCGGAGCGCCTGGCACAAGGCCCGCGGATGGCTCCATTGGTTGCGTCACGGGCAGGAGGAAATGGAACGGTTGTACCCCGACCCGAACACCGTTTCGCCGGAGGAGCGCATCGCACGGGCCGGCGCGACCCTCGGCAGCGGTTCGGTCCATCCGCCTTCAAGGGGCTTCTGAAGGGGATTTCGCCGGTGTCTTGACGACCTGGGTTCACCGGCCCGTCCGGCCGGGAGCACCCCTGAACCCGCGAATGCGGCTTCAGGGGTTTCCGATGTCGTGAGCTGACACTCGCCGCGCGACGGCCCACCTCCGATCGCCCCACCCTGGACGCCGGCGCAGGCCGCCGACGGCAGCGTGTGTGAGGCCGAGGTGGCCGAACTGACCGGCCTGCTCACCTTGGCGAAATGGCCGGAAGGGATGCGATTCGTCGTCCGCCGGGGACGCAGGCTCGGTCCAGAGAACGAGCGACCCCGGTCTCGCCGCACAGTCAAGATCGAACCTAAAAAAGTGATGTGTATCACATTGCCGACGCACAAAGGGGGTCGCGGTCAAGTGATGGTCGCGAATATAGTCATCACCCAGCAGCGCTGCATGTGAATCACGGGGGATTCTAGCGTTGATCGATTATGTCGACATTGTTCGAAAGTCGCCGCATCCCCCTGCAAGGCAAGTCCTCGAGGCCAGTCTGACTTCGAGAGATCGGCCAGTTCAGGAGGCTTTACGCATGACTTCAAGACGTAGTATCCGGCGGGCCGTGCGATTGGGCTTCGTCGCCCTCTCCGTATCGGTGGTCTCGCTTGTGACGGTGGCCGCGCCCGCCAACGCGAGCTCGATCTACAAGCAGTGCTCGGCGGGCGGAGACGAGCTCAACACCACGGTGTACTACTCCTCCAATGGCAGCTACTGGTTCGTCGAGTCGAACAGCTTCAACCTGTCCGACAACACGGCGCAGCACAACAACGTCTACATGCGTCTTCGCAACAACGGCGGGGCGAACACCTACTGGGCGTTCACCAGCGGGGACGACGTCCACGGCGGCCAGTCGTATCAGTACGCGGTGAACGAGAACGTCCCGAAGAGCGGCAGCCCGTACATGAAGACGAACGCAATCTTCGACCAGTCGGGTTCGGACCCGAACTGCAGCACCTACGCTTACATGTAGCTGCCGGTGAGTGGCTGCCGCAAGGCGCCCGCTGAGCGGCGGCCACTCATCTGGAGCGCACGACGATCGGGATGAATGTGCGATTGAAATATGTGACGCTGGGCGTTGTCGCGGCAGTCGCCCTGACCGGGGGGACTTACGGTCTCGCACGAAACCATTCGTCGTCCGATAGGCAGTCGATGCCGGTTCCACCGACGCCCGCGCCTTTCATCCTGGCCGCCGACTCGCACGGTTCCGTGGTTTTCGACCTCGAGCGGAACGTGATCATCGGGTATGACCGCGCTGGAAAGTCCGTCTGGCAGGATGCCGCAATGGCGAAGAGTGCGTATGTCACCTGCGTGGCGACGTGTCCGAACGTCGTCGCATCGGGGTCCCTCCTCGACCAGAACACCGTCGGCGAGCCGAGGATCGTGCGGTCAGGGGCAGCGGTGACCACTCGGGCGAATCAGAACGGCGTCATCCTTCTGGAGAAGGAGCCGGGCACTCGCGTCGAACTCGATCTTCAGGCTGCGAACCCGGCCATCATCAGCTATCAGAAAGGCAAACAGACCCAGCGCTTCGCCCTGCCGGGTCCAGGCATGCCACAGATCAACCCGGGCCCCGGCGGCGCGCTCGCCGTGGTCAGCCGCAGTTCCTCCGGGACGGCGACGTTCGTCGTGGCCCGGCGCTCCGCCGGCTGGAAGATCACGCCGGTCCCGGACCGGACGGCCCAGGTCGGCTGCGCGGGGCCCGATGTACACGCCGTGGCCTCAGCCGAGCGTGCGACCTTCGTCGACGAGCTGTCCGGGCACACCGTGGTCCTCGACCAGCCGCACATCGGAGCCTGCCACGTAGCCGGGACGAGCCTGCTGGCGGAGACCATGAGCACCGGACCGGCGGGCCGCAATTCGGTCGTCCGCTACTGGGACGTCCGCAAGGGAACCGGTTGGACGGTGAACAGCGCCGACAGTGTGTCATCCGATCTCGACCCGACCGGGACGAAGGCGGTAGTCGTCCAGGGCCACGTCGCGACGATTCGCACCGCGGAGGACCAGCAGGCCGTGGACGGCGTCGTCGGCGCGCGGTACGCCGAGGACGGGTCCCTGGTCCTGCTACATCCGGATGCGACGGTGTCGCGGCGATGACCACCGACTCCGCGACCGCGCCGGTTCGCCTCGCGATTGATGGCGCCGTCCACAACTACCGTGGCGGCCGGCAGATCGGACCGATTTCCTTCACCGCACGGGTCGGTCAGATCGTCGGCCTTGTCGGCTCGAACGGAAGCGGAAAGACCACCACCTTTCGGATGGTCACCGGCCTGGCGACTGTCGACGACGGTGCGATCGAGATCGACGGTGTCCCGGTACGCCCCGGCCACCTGCCCGCCGGGACGACGGCCATGGTCGAGGAGCCCGGCTTCTACGCTTGGGCATCGGGGCGGGACAACCTCCGGCTCGCCGCCGGCAGCGACCGCGACCGGGTCAACTGGATCGACGCCACGCTGGACGAGGTGGGACTCGCCGGCGCCGCAGACAAGGCAGTCAATACCTACTCGCAGGGGATGCGGCAACGGCTCGGTCTCGCCCGGGTGCTGCTCAGCCGGGCACGGCTCATCCTGCTCGACGAGCCCACCAACGGGCTGGACCCCGCGGGCATCCGCTGGCTTCGGGATCTTCTGCGTAACCTGGCCGGCTCGGGCACGACGATCGTCGTCTCGAGTCATCTGCTCCACGAGCTCCAACTGATCGCCGATACGCTGGTCATCGTTTCCGCCGGGCGGGTCCTCCTGGCCGGCGAGACAGGGTCCGTCTGCTCCGGATACGAAAGCCTCGAGAGCGTCTACCTCGACCTCATCGACTCCGGTACCCGATGAGCGCGCTCCTGGCGACGTCGGCCCACGCCCGACTGCTGGTCCGCAGCCGCATCGTCCTCGCGATCAATGCCGGCGCAGCCATCTGGATTGTCGGGCAGGTGTTGATTCGCACGCGCGAAGCCACGGGGTCGGTGACTTTCGGCGACATCCTCGCCGACCTGACCGACGGTGTGCGCGTCGCCTCCGCCGTGGCGGCGACTGCTTCCGCCGCCTTGCTGATCGGCGCGCATTCGCAATCGACGGCCCGCCACACGCTGTACCTCGCCGCGGCCAGACGCCGCGACATCGTCGGGTACGGAGCTGGCGCCTGCTTCCTGATGGTGTGCGCCGTCCTCTGCCTTGCGTGCGCCCTGGGCCTAGCGGCGTCGTTGTTCATCCGGTCTGCTGTTCCCGTAGCCGCAATGCCCGTGCTGCATCCGGCTGTCGCGACGACGTCCGTCGATCTGGCGCTGACCCTTGTCATCGGCTCGGCGCTGTGGACATTGTTCGGCGCCGCGCTGGGAACCGTTGTCGGCAGCCGATCGGCAGGGACGGCCGCAGCGCTGTTGTTCTTCGCCACCGGTGAGATCCTCGAACGCACCGCCGTCACCTACCCGGCAGTTCGCGCGATATGGCAGCTCTCGCCCTGGGGAGCTGCCAATGTCGTGCTCACCGGCCGTGGCATCCCGGACTTTCCGCAGAGCTCAGCCAACCCGGCCGTCGGTTTCGCCTGCTTCGTCGTCTGGGTTCTGCTGCTCTGTGCGGCGACCAGGTTGCGGTTCAGAGAGGGCGCCGGTCGCCGCAAGCCGTCATCCGCAACGGCCCGCTCAGTCCCGCGCCGCGCCGCGTGGCTGGTCGGCCTCCCGCCTGTGGCGGCGGCGATGATCGCAGGTGGCTGGCTGGTGCCGCCCCTGGCCGCCCGGCAGGTTCCCTGGCAATACACCTTCGACTGGCGCCACGACGTGGCCGCCCACTTAGCCCCCGCCGATGTCACCCGAGACATGGTCGACAACCTCCGGGAGAGCGGGAAACTCGATCAGCGCTATTTCGCTGCCGCTGGATATCGGCAGGCGCGGCAGTATGTCGCGCAGCTCAAATCCCTCGACCCTGGGCACGAAATCTTCGACGTCACGGGTGCTGACCGGCCGGGCGAGGTGGCGATCCTGCCGAGTTCCGGGAACGGCGAGGAGTTGGTCGCGTGCCTCAACCGTGACGAAAGCGGCTGGCGGATCATCGCGATGCGGCCCAACCTGCAGTGCAAGGATTTCGCTGATGGCTGGTGATTCCTGGCTCGCCTGCCGCGCGTCGGAAGCGCTGCGGCTCCGCCGGAGCTTGGCCGCTGCGGGCGCGATCCTCGGATTCTTGTCGGCGTTGGTGCCGTCCGGCTTCACCGTGTATCCCGGCGGAGCAGGTCTCTTCGGCGGCATCGGCGCGGCCTGTGCGGGTTCAGCGGTGTGCGCGCCGCTGATACTGCCGTTTCTGGTGTCGTCCGCCGTGGGTAAGGAGGACGACAACCGGATTACCGTCGCCTACTTCCTGAGTGGAGTTGCACCGGCGCGTTTTCGCGGTGGTGCCTGTGGTGTCGCGCTTCTGCAATGGGGCGTGCTGGTCGCCGGCGCCCTGGTGGCTGGAGCATTCACCGGGCTGGGGGACGGCTTGCGGATGTCCGATCCGGTGGGCGGCGTCGGGCGGCTGGTCCTCCCGCTGATCGCATTGACTGCGACCTCGGCCTACACGTTCGCCCTGGCTTCCGGCATCGCGGTCAATGCGAGCGGGCGGCTGCGCGGCCTTGCCGCCAACTACGGCTTGATCGTCGTCTTCTTCGTCCTGCTCGCCTTCGGACCGCAGAGCGCCGTGGCCGGCATCGCCCATTTCAGCCCGCCGGCACCCTTGTGGTCCGCCCTCCCGGTCGAGGTGACCGGCAGGTTCACCATCTCGGTCACGAGCGAGGAGATGTTCATCGTCGCCGCCTGTTGGGCGATCGTTGCGGCGGTGGCATTCCTCAGGTCCGTTCGGCGCGGCGGGTTGAGCTCTCTCGCCTGAGTTCGTCGCCACCGATCGCTGGTGTACGACCCCTAAGGTTTTGCCCCGATGCGTTCCGGCCACGTCCGGCGCAAGATTATGCCGTTCGGACGTTCGACACCATTGCTCGGCAACGATCGGAGGCCACGGTGGCAGACACGGCTACGGGGGACGAGGAACTGCGGAAGTATTTGGATCGGGCGGAGGACTTCGCCTCGCAGGCGCGCAAGAACGCCACGGGAGCCATCGCCGGCTCCGGGAACTCCGGACTGGTGTACGCCCAGCTCGCGATAGCGAATGCCATGTCCGCGCTGGCCGTCGCGATCGCCTCGGGGCGTGCGCCGGAGTCCTGACCGCCCGGATCCTGCGCGGTGATCCACTTTCCATCACTTTGTTCGCCGCCACTGGGCCTCATACGGTCCGAGTAATGGCTGCGGACGGACGCATTCGTACCGGGGCGACCCGGCGCTGGTTCGCGATATGCGCTGGCCCGAGCCGGGACCTTACTCGCGGGTCTCGCTGGCGGTCAGCTGGGCCCGGTCGGCGAACGACACCGCACTGCCGGGCCGGCTGCCGTGTCGGCCGGCCACGCGTTCGGGCAGTTCAGCGTCCGGGTCGCGGACGAACCGATCGCGGCGGCGGTGACGCTGCTCTCCGAAGTCGCCTCGATCGCCGGTGGCCGAGGCACTGACCGAGACGCAAAGGCTGGCGGCGATCCCGGCGAAGGCACCCGAAACCGGGGGCGCACCACACGCCGGCCGCCCACAACACGGATCGCGACGCGATGAGGTCCTCACCGGAAGCGACGCGGTCCAGGGACGTTCGGGTCAGCCGGGCGTTTTCGGAGATCGACCGCGGCCTGGACGCCGGCCCGGACACGATCAGCTGGCACCTGCACCACACTCACCACGTCACCGCCTCGCAGGCCACGATCGCGCGGCACCTGGCCGCCCAGGGTCTGATCGTGACCGAGGGAGATAAAGGACCAAAGCGTCCCCACATCCGGTTCCAGGCCGAGCAGCCCAACGAGTGCTGGCAGGCCGGCTTCGCCCGCTACCAGCCCACCGGCCGACCACCCGGACCCGCACCGGAAAGAAGACCCCTGAACCCACAACCTCGGGTTCAGGGGTTCCAATGTCTTGAGACATCACAGGGCGGAGGGCGTGGGATTCGAACCCACGGAGACGCGGAACGCCTCACCGGTTTTCAAGACCGGCGCCATCGGCCACTAGGCGAGCCCTCCTGAGCTGCGTTAGCAGCCACGAGCCCCGAGTATAAAGATCGGCCAACGACACGTATACGACACGGCGCGGGGCGAGGCGATGGCCAGGCCATCGCTGCTGAGCACGGCCACATCAGCCGAAGGTCACGTTCCGTAGATCTAACTTGCTCGGGTCTCTGGGGTGAAGAGTACCGGTACGCCGGGAACGCCGTGCTTCGGCTGTCGGCCGCCGCGCCCGCCGCCTGACCGCCTCACAGCTGAACCGGCTCAAGCGGCGCCGTGATGGTGTCCGTCGGCTTGTCCGCAACGGTCTCCAGCTCCGCGAGGTCGACGCCGGCCTCGGTCAGGATGCGCTGCACACCGGCGATCGAAAGCCAGTCGATCACGTCGTCGCCGTGCACGATGGGTACCAGCGGCTGCGGCCCCGACGTACGACCTCGACACGCCACCCATCGGGGGTTTGCATCGCACTCATCGATCTCCAGCGTCGCCAGGGCGCTGCCCATGGCGAAGCCGAGGACGACCGGGTCCGTGGTTTCCTCGCGTAGGGCGGCGATGGCCTGATCGCGGGGCCGATGGCTCAGGTTACCGAAGCACCACCGCTGCCCGGTGCCCGTGACCGCGGCCAAGGCGAGGCGCTGTTGACTGCTCAGCTTCGCCGGGTCCTTTTCTACCCGGCACCTCTACGTCTCCATGGCCTGGGAGGAGTAGCTGCCGACGCTCGTCTTCGCCACGCGGGGCGGGAGCTAAAGATGGCGCCCAGCGCGCCGGTACGCAAGATCCTCGACGTCTTCGACGTGCAGCAGCTGGCCAGCGCCGAAGGTGCACCGCAGCCCTCCGGGCTGCGAGCCGCCACCGTGGACGGCCGAGCCGTCGAGTGACTGAATGAGACGCCGAACGGCGGTCCGCTGAATCAGTCGGGCCGCCGTTCGCGGAGTGTGGGTCAGAGCGGGCGGATGTTCGACGCCTGGGGGCCCTTCTGGCCCTGGGTGATGTCGAACTCGACCTTCTGGTTCTCGTCGAGGCTGCGGTAGCCGCTCGTCGAGATCGCCGAGAAGTGGGCGAAGACGTCGGCGCCGCCGTCGTCCGGCGTGATGAAGCCGAAGCCCTTGTCGGCGTTGAACCACTTCACGGTGCCTGTAGTCATGTCTGCTCCTTCGCGGGCTGTCAGAGGCCGCACTGTGCGGACCCTTGCGTCGCCCACGATGACAACGTACCCGGCCGACGGCAGGCGTAACTGATCATCCCCTCTGCAACTCTCCCGAGGTCAGCCCACGGTCCTGAAAGGCAACGCTTGCGCGCCGTGGTGTAGGCGTCTCGCCTCGCCGATTCCGGGCAGCGACTGAGATCGTCGGCAGGCAACCTCGGGAACATGAAGGCGACTGAGGTGCCACCTTGGCGGTGGGACGAGCGGTTCGACCCGCGCGTGGTCCGGGCATTGTTGGACGTGGCCGATGCGGCAAACGATTGACGGCTTTGGACATGAGGTTGTCGGCGACTTGTTGCAGCGGCTGCTGTCGGCGCACAGGTCGAGGTGCTCGGGGACGTCGACCGTGACGGTCAGGTTCTTCTCGGCGATCTGAGCCGCGAGGCCGGTGACGGCGTAATTCATGTTCCCGGAACGCCACCGCTGCCCGGCCCTGCCGCCCGAGGCGAGTTCCCACGTTGGCGGCCGTTCAGCTTGCCTGGATCCGTCTTCACATGCCGAACCCCAGACTCCACGACGGGAGGGAAGCTCATGCTGCCCAGAACCTGGTTCCGTCCGCCGGCGGAGATTTGGGATTCCCGAGACCGATGTACAGGCGTAATGACCCAGGTAGCGACGCGGATTGTCGCCGCGACCTTTCGTACAGTGTGTGCGAAGCGCCGGCGTGCATTGGAGGTCGCAGTTCGACATGACGAAGGTTGATCTTGCCAGCGGTAAGGCCAAGCTCCGGTGGGCGCGTGAACACCGCGATCGCCTGCACGGGTACATCGACAAGGCGTTCAAGGATCCGACAGCCTGGGCTCTACTGAGCGCCGATTTGGAACCCGACACTGGCGAGCACATCTTCCGCATCACTGCCGTTCCCGACTACAGCACAGTGATCGAGGCAATCAGCCTCCACGTTGGTGACATCGTCCACGGATTGCGTGGCGCCCTCGACCACCTCGCGTGGCAGCTGGCATGCGCACACGGCCCGATGACGGAGCAGCAGGAACGGGCTATCCAATTTCCGATCCACGATGACCCGGCGAAGTTCCGGGGTAATCGGACGGCTGGCTGCTACGAGCCTGCCGACTGGGCTCGGGTCGAGACGTACCAGCCCTTCCTTGGATTGAACGGGCGGTCAGATTCGTACTCCGGCGCGTACGTCCATCAACTCGCCCACCTGCAAGAGCTCTCTAACACCGACAAGCATCGCCAGCTGTCTCTGGTGCTTCTGACGTCGTCGCGGTTCTCCACCATCCCGGTAGAGGGCGGCCATCCGCCATGGCTTGTGAAGAGAGCTGGTCAATGGACGATGGACGTAGAGAAGATTAACGAACCGAACCCATACGCCGCGCCGCCGAACTTCGACCACACCTCCTACCTCGTCGAGATCGGCGCTGAAGTGGTCCGCTACAGGATGACCAGCGAACATGCGCAGCGAGTCAGCATTGAAGAGGCCGGCGCGGTCATGCCCTCAGTTGCGTTGGTGGAGCGCCGCCCGTTGATGGCAACCCTCGACCGCATCGCCGACTATGTCGAACTGGTCCTCGGTGAGTTCGAGGACGAACTCCGACAGAGTGGCCGCCTCGCTTCATAGCGATCGCGTGGGTGCCCCATCCGCGGTGCTGCCCCGCCATCCTCACCACTGAGCGGCTTTGGCAGCCTGTGCCCAGATCCCGCGCGGCGTGGCGAAGCGGAGCATCGGCACTCCCGTCTCCGGTCCGGGGATGAACCAGTCCCCTTGAGCCCGAATCGACCGGCTACGCCGCACTTATGCCGTCACCCCCGTCCGCCCCTGGCCCCTTGGAGGCGGGAGTTCTCGGCGTCGGTGGCGACCGACCGATTACGTTGAGCCGGCAACCTGGCACCGTCTGGCGGAGGCGTCTGGACGACAGGGCCGCCGAGGCCGGCAGGCTTGGCGCCCGCGACACCCCGGCACCGGCGTTTGCCTAGGCGCCGCTCGATGCGCCGCGAAGGCAGTCGAAGCGCTGGGCTGTGGCCCGCAGTGACCCATACGGTCGGAACTGCGGCCGACGCCGAGAAAATGACAACTTGTCACGATCGGCGCCGTCTGTTGGCGACGGACAAATGACAAGATACAGTCGGCGGCGCGCCATCCGGATGAGGACACCGTGACCGAAAGGTCTTCGATGCATCGACCGTTCGTGCGAGTCGCCATGGTGCTCGCTGTGCTGGTCTGCGTCCTCACCGCGCATGGGTGGCATGACGACGCCGCCCCTCTGTCGGCTGCGGCGACGTCCGGACACTCGCCGATGTTCTCCGCCGCCGACGCCACAGCCGCCGGCGACGAGATCCCGTCCGCAGCTGCGGACGCCCACGACCACCACCACCCGCACGGCGCTTCCTGCGATCCGCGGTCGTCCGTTGACCGCTCCCAGGCCGTGGTGGTCCTACCGCTGGTGCACACGGGCTCGCCGGCTCCGCCGGCCGAAGCCGACACACCGGCTGCCTGCACCCAAGCCGCGGCATCAGGGCGATGTCTGCTGCTGCTGCAATGCATCAGCCGCACGTGACCGGTAAGCGTTCTCTGGCCGGAGCCGGGCTCTCCTAACACCCCGCTCCGACGTCTGCGTGTGCCGTCGACGCCGCATCCCGCGGCGCAATTACCGGCACATGCACCTCAGCGCTGCCCATGACCGGTGCGCCGCCCTCGCCTGCTCCCAGCGTGAGAACGCGCCGCCACTGTCACGTCGCAGAAAGGACCCCCGTGGTCAACCTTGCTTCCACCCGTCCGGCTGGCCTGCCCACCCCGAGCCAGCTGATCTCCAGCTCCACCTGCCACGAACTCGACCAACTGGTCGGCAACACCCCGGTCCTCTGGACCGCGGACATTCGGGGAGGCTCGCCGCGCGGCTTTTGGGCCAAGATCGAAGGCCACAACCCCGGCGGCATCAAAGACCGCCCCGGCCTTCACCTGATCAACCGAGCCCGGGAACGCGGCGACCTCGCCCCCGGCGCCCCTGTGGTGGAATCCACGTCCGGCACCCTGGGCCTAGGCTTGGCCCTCGCCGGGCAGGTCTACGGGCATCCGGTCACCCTGGTCACCGACCCGGGCATGGAACCACTGATGCTCAACCTGCTGACCGCCTACGGCGCCCGGGTCGACCTGGTGGATCAGCCGCACCCGACGGGTGGGTGGCAGCAGGCCCGCCGCGACCGCGTCGCGCAACTGCTCGCGGAGCACCCCGGCGCCTACTGCCCCGACCAGTACAACAACCCCGACAACGTCGACGCCTATCAGGGCTTGGCCCTGGAACTCGCCGCGCAGTTGGGGCGTGTCGACGTGCTGGTCTGCAGCGTCGGTACCGGCGGGCACAGCGCCGGCGTCTCGCGGGTACTGCGGGAATTCTTCCCGAAGCTACGGCTCGTCGGGGTCGACACCATCGGCTCGACGATCTTCGGCCAACCCGCCCGCAAACGGCTCATGCGCGGGCTGGGTAGCAGCATCCACCCCCGCAACGTCGACTACGCCGCATTCGACGAGGTGCACTGGGTCGCGCCCAACGAATCGGTGTGGGCGTGTCGGCGGCTGGCGGCTGCCCGCTACGTCAGCGGCGGCTGGAGCGTCGGCGCGGTCGCTTTGGTGTCGTCCTGGCTGGCCGACACCTTGCCGGATGACACCCGCATCGCCACGGTGTTCCCGGACGGCCCGCAGCGCTACGCCGAGACCGTCTACAGCGACGACTACTGCCGCCAGCACAACCTGCTCGACCGGCCACCGGCCCGTCACCCGGACCGCATCGTTCACCCGACCGAGCGTGAGGTGACCCGCTGGACCCGGTGCACCACCGTGGTCGACCCGGCAGCCGACACACCCGCGCGGGAGGCGGTGTGAAGGCGACCATGACCCAGATCGGCTCGTTCAACCGGCCGGTGCAGCTGCTGCTGGTCAACCAGCTGACCATCAACATCGGCTTCTACATGCTCATGCCGTACCTGGCCGGCTACCTGTCCAACGAACTGGCTCTGGCAGCCTGGACAGTCGGCTTGATTCTTGGCATGCGTAACCTCAGCCAACAGGGCATGTTCCTGCTCGGCGGCAGCCTCGCCGACCGCATCGGCTACAAGCCGATGATCCTCGCCGGGCTGGGTCTGCGCGTCGTCGGGTTCGCGATGCTCGGCCTGGTCGAATCCCTGCCCGGCCTGATCGTCGCCTCAGCGTTGACCGGGCTGGCCGGAGCGTTGTTCAACCCCGCCGTACGCGCCTACCTGGCCGCCGAGGCCGGGGACCGCAAGGTGGAAGCGTTCGCCCTGTTCAACGTCTTCTACCAGACCGGCATCCTCGTCGGCCCGCTGATCGGCCTGGCCCTGCTCGGTTTTGCGTTCCGCTGGGTGTGCCTGGTCGCCGCGGTGCTGTTCCTGATGCTGCTGATTGCCCAGTCCAGAGCGCTGCCCGCACGCCGCGGCGGTAGCGAGCGGCCCGGGCGCAGCATGCTGGCCGACTGGCGCCACGTCGTCGGCCACCGATCGTTCCTGCTGTTCTCGCTGGCCATGATCGGCTCGTACGTGCTGAACTTCCAGGTCTACCTGGGTTTACCCATCGAGGTGCGCCGGGTCACCGGGGGCGCGGCCGGCGTCGCGGTCCTGTTCGCCGTCTCCGGGCTGCTCACCGTGCTCGGGCAGGTCAGGCTCACCACGTGGGCGAAAGCCCGATGGACGCCGGCGCAAGCAATCAGCCGAGGCCTGCTTCTCATGGCTGCAGCGTTCCTGCCGCTGGCCCTGACCGCGGCCGTGACAAGCACCAGTGGACCGCCGAGCGGGTGGTCCTACGTCGTCGCCGTCGCGCCAGTCATGATCAGCACGGTCCTGCTCACCCTGGCCACCATGATCGTGTATCCGTTCGAGATGGCGACCATCGTGAATCTCGCCGGTGAACGAACCGTGGGCACCTACTACGGCTTCTACAACACCCTGGCCGGGATCGGGATCGCGGCCGGCAACCTGCTCACCGGCCTGGCGTTGGACACCGGCCGTGATCACGGCATTCCCGCGTTGCCATGGATGGCACTCACCCTGACCGGCCTGATCTGTGCCGCGGCGATTGCCTCACTGAACCGGCGCGGTCACTTGAGCAGCCCATCGGCTGAGGGTGCGCCAGCCGTTCAAGTCGTCGGCGCAGCGCGGCGCTGATCGACCGGCGGTATCGGCTAGGCGGGCTGGAGCAGGCGCTCCAGCCCGCTTCGGCGGTGCACGGCTGATACTGCCTCGCTACCGAGAACCCCTTGAAGCGGCCAGCCGGGCGGTCGATTCAGCTGCATGAGCAGATGAGTCGCCGTGCGATGGAGGGGGTGTTGATGTCCGGAGTGGGAGCCATCGCGGGGGTCCTCGCGGCGCTTCTCGGACTGGGCGCCACCGCGTACGCCGTTGACGTGCCTGGCGCGATCCAATCGCAGATGGCAGCTGCAACCGCGGAAGCTCCGAGGCCTGCGTCCTCACCATCGCGTAAAGCGGCCGCCCCGTTCATCAAGGTCGTGGGCTCGAAGACCACCGCAACGGACGACGGGCGCACCGCGACACAGCCCTCCCCGGCGGCCGCGCCGTGTGCCACTACGGTGCGTCAACGCGAGGTCGAAGCCGCCCTGTCGTCGCTTGAGGCCTACCGCGACGTCACGGTCGACGGGCGGCAGTCGCCCGGCGACTGCGCCGTCATCCGTCGCTTCCAGCAGCGCTTCGGTATCGAGCCGGCGAACGGCAGTGCCGATGCGACCACGGCGGACGTCGCCCGCCGGATCGCGACCAGTTCCACCCCACAGCACCTGCAGGGATGCGGCGCGGGCCCGGGCATCACCGCGTGCGTGGACCTCAGCCTGCAAACCGTGTGGGTGCTCCGAGACGGAAAACCGGTATTCGGACCGACTGTCGTACGGACAGGTTTCCGCGGATACGCCACACCTGCGGGCACCTACAAGATCAACAAGCGGGAGCTCCGCGAGTGGTCGGATCCGTACGAGGTCTGGCTGCCGTACTGGCAGCGCTTCGTCGGCGGCATCGGCTTCCACGAGTCGACGACCTACATCCACGACGCCACACTCGGCTCGCACGGCTGCGTCAACTTGCTCCGCAAAGACGCCATTGAAATGTGGAATCAGCTGCACATGGGTGCCACGGTGCGCACGTTCGGCCGCAGGGCGGGCACTTAGACAGGGACGGTAGAAGGCCGCGTGCGAACACCTGCGGGTGTGCCTGTGGCCCGGTAGGTCGCTGCTCACGCCGGCCTGGTCAGCCCAGCAGCACCACCAGTCACAGGGGTACGAGGATCTGGGACCGGGGCGGCGGGTGCCGGCTGAGCACTCGTCATGCTTGAGCGATGACCGGCACCACGAGCGTCGTTGACGCCCAGGAGGATGAGCCCTCGAGCACGGGGAAGCCCACACGAGTGACGTGGCGCTTCGTGTTGCTGGTGGCGCTGATCGTAGGGCTGGTCACGGCCGTGATGTCCGGTCTGACGCCGAGCGCCGCCACGGTGGCGGACCTGGCGCAGCGTGCTGGGGCTTTCGCCCCGCTGGTCATTGTCGGGGGAACAGCACTGCTGCTGTCGGCCATGGTTCCCCGGACCGTGCTGGCCGCTGCGGCGGGCGCGGTGTTCGGGGCGGCCGAGGGCGCCGTGTATGTGCTGGCCGGGGCGCTGCTCGGTGCCGTCATCGCGTTCGGCACCGGGCGGGTTCTGGGGCGCGACTTCGTTCGCTCTCGGACGCGTGGCGCGGCGGTCGACCGGCTCCTGCAACGGCGCGGTCTTCTCAGCGTGCTGATTCTGCGTCTGCTGCCCATCGCCCCGTTCGGGCTGGTCAGCTACGCCTTAGGGGCTACCGGTGTCCGGGTATGGACGTACGTGCTCGGCACACTTTTGGGCATCGTCCCCGGCACCACGCTGTACGCCGTGCTCGGGGCCAACGCCACAGCGCCCACATCACCGGCGTTCATCGCCTCGACCGCCGCCGCCGTTGCCCTGGCGGCCGGGGGTCTGCTCGGCGCACGCACCGTCATCCGTCGCGCCTCCAACGCCGACGCCGAGCAGCAGCATCATCCGTGATCCTGCGACGAGCGCCACCCTCAGCCGCAGCACGCAACCGGCGATGAGGTACCTGGGATAGATCGCTGCCGGAGGTCAGGTCTGTTGCAAGGCATCGAAAGAGTCACTGCCCGCATCGCACACATTCAAGCAACCATGGCGGCGATAGCGCCGCCCGCGATCGCACCACCGACCATGTCGGGCACCTCGGATACCTCGTTCGCCGCTGCCCTGAACAACGCCCTCGCCTCTACCACCGCCACGAGCGGGTCGACGGCCATCAACGCCGACGGTGTGCCGGCCAGCCCCGCCGTGTACGGCAACGGCAAGGTGCCCGAACATGCTCTGAGCCAAGTGGGCAACACCCGCCACCGCCTGTGGGCACCCGCTGCCGAGTCGTTGGAGAGGTTGATTGCCGCGGCGCGCCGTGACGGCGTGACGATCGGCATCACCGACTCCTACCGGCCCTACGCCGAGCAGGTCGACCTGGTGCGCCGCAAGGGCCTCTACTCCCAGGGCGGCCTCGCCGCGAAGCCGGGCACCAGCGACCACGGGTGGGGCATGGCGGCTGACCTGGATCTCAACGCCAGGGCGCAGGCGTGGATGCGCGCCAACGGCCCGAAGTTCGGGTTCCACGAGGACACCCCTCGTGAGCCCTGGCACTGGGGTTTCAAACCCACGTCATGACAGGGCCGTGACGTCGCGCCACCACCACCGGCCCCATGTGCACGCGGGCGCCGCGTGCCGCGGCCTCCGGGGCGGGGCATGCGCTCGAGCCCTCCGGCGCAAGGCCGGGTGGGCTCGGGCTCTGGCTCCGGGTGATCGCCCGGGGGCGGACGCTCGACCAACGTCATGGTTGCGCGGGGGCGAGCTTTTCTGCGCTGGTGTCGTCTGGGCGGTCTGCCGGCATCGCGCTCAGCTGCGACGGCTACGCCTGGCGGAAGTCGCGTGGCCCTCGGCCCTCGGGCTTCGCCGGGGGTACGGCGATTCGTGGTAGCCGTACGGCCAGCACCGCGGTCGCCACGGCCAGGGCGAAGCCGGTTGCCGCCTGTATCGGCTGCAGGACGAATCCCGACAGGGCGAACACCGCGATCAGCACGGCGTAGGCGACGCCGTAGGGCCGCAGTCGCCGGTGGCTGCGGGCGATGGCGGTGCCGAGCACGATCGCGGAGGCGATGAGGAAGGCGGTGGCGGTCAGGGCGGTGGCGAAGAAGGCGGGTCCGTAGGCGGTGTCGGCGTTGAGGGCGGGCATGCCGGGGACGCCGGCGAGGTGAGCGCGGCCGATGCCGGGCTGTACGAAGGCGGCGCTGCCGAACGTGGAGGCCATGAAGACGTTGGTGATGGTGGTCAGGGCCAACCCGGCGATGGCGGTGCGGGCGGCGCGGCCGTGCGCGATCAGTGCTGTTACGGCGATCGCGCCGATGATGGCCAGGCCGGCGCCGAAGATGCTGGCGCCGAGGTGACTGAGCAGGAACACGCCGGTGGTGGTGTAGCGGGCGTAGGCGTCGAAGTCAGCGACCGGTGGCTGGTGGGTGAGCGTGCTCAGGCCCAGCAGCAGCCCGTAGGCCGGCAGTGCCCACAGTCCGGCGTGCGCGGCGCGCTTGCCGATGTTCGAGGGGTGGTTAACCGCGGTGGTGGATGGGGCGATGGAGGCGGTTGTCGCGAGACTGGACATGCCGATCATCTCTTTCGTCACGGTCATTCTGGTGAGAAGGCAGCGGAGCGGGCGCGGTGTCCGGTACTCCGCTGAACCGCATGCCGACGGATCAGCGGAGTACCTCGGGACAGCCGTCGTGGGTCATCGGGTCGCCGAAGCCGTCTCGGCCTGCGCGGCGGTCGGCGTCGGGTGGGGTTTGAGAGTGATGGCGGCCAGGACAGCGGCCGCTGCGGCGATACCGGCGGCGCCGAGCAGCGCCGCGGAGTAGCCGTTGGTGAGGGCGGGTAGGTCCCCGAGCTCATCGGCGCCGTGGGCGGCGGCGAGCGCCGTCATGGCGGCCAGGCCCAGCGCGGAGCCGACCTGGTAGCTGGTGTTGACGATGCCGGAGGCCAGGCCACCTTCCTCGGGCCGGGCGCTGGACAGCGCGGTACCCAGCGACGGGATGAAGGCCAGCGCCATGCCGATCGCGGCGACCAGCGAGGCGGGCAGCACGTCGACGAGGTAGCTGCCGGTCGGACGGATCAAGGCGAGCCAGCCGAGGCCGGCGGCCAGCACGGCCAGACCGGCGACGATCATCGTCTTGGGACCGAACCGGGCGATCGCGCGGGGTGCGACCGCGATCATGCCGATCATGATGAGGACGGTCATCGGCAGCAGGGCGGCGCCGCTGGGGAAGGCGCTGTAGCCGAGGACCTGCTGCAGGTAGAGGTTGAGGTAGAACCACATCGGGATCCACGCCGCGCCGAGCAGCAGCTGGGCGAGGTTCGCGGCGGACAGGTTGCGGTTGGCGAACAGCGACAGCCGCATCAGCGGTTCGCGCCGCTTGGCCTGGATGGCCAGGAACGCGGCGAGCAGGACCGCCGCGCCGGCGAGCGCGGTCCAGATCCGTCCGGAGTTCCAGCCGATCTCGGGGGCGCGGACGATGGCGTAGACGGCGGTGGCCAGACCGGCGGTGACGCTCAGCGCGCCGGCCGCGTCGAGGCTGCCGCGGCGGGCACCACCGGCGGGCATCAGCGCGGGGGTGGCGATCAGGGCGAGCGCGGCGATCGGGATGTTGAGGTAGAACACCCAGGGCCAGCTGGCGTACTCGGTGATGACGCCGCCGAGGAACACACCGGCGGTGCCGCCCGCCGGGGCGGCCGCGCCGTACAGGGCCAGAGCCTTCGTCAGTTCCTTCGGTTCACCACCGAACAGCATCATCAGCAACGTCAGGGCCGACGGGGCGATCAGTGCAGCGCCGGCACCCTGCACGGCGCGGGCGGCCAGTTCGACCTCGACGGTACCGGCCAGGCCGGCGGCGGCCGAGCCGGCCATCAGCACCGCCCAGCCGGTGGCGAAGATGCGCCGGGCGCCGAACAGGTCGGACAGGCGCCCGCCGAGCAGCAGCAGGCCTCCGAAGGCGACGACGTAGGCGTTGAACACCCAGGACAACTCGCCGGGTGAGAACCCGAGGTCCTCGCGCATGCGCGGTAGGGCCACGCCGATGATCGAGGTGTCCATGATGACCATGAACTGGGCGAGGGCGATGAGCGCGAGGGCCCACCACCGTAGAGAACTGCGGAACATGTCCGAACCTCCTTAGTACCCCCTAGGGGTATCTGGCGTCGGTCGCCATTGTTACCCCCAGGGGGTATACGCCGTCAAGGCTTCTGCCACGTTGCGCGTCGCGTCACACCGGCCGCGGCGCCGCTGGCGCGAGATACCATAGGGGGGTACGGTACGGATCGGCGACGGGAGCGGAGTCATGGCGCACGGATACATCACGGACAAGGGCGACTACCTGAAGCGGCTGCGGCGGGTCGAAGGCCAGATCCGTGGACTGCAGCGCATGGTCGACGAGGAGGTCTACTGCATCGACATCCTCACGCAGGTCTCCGCGGCGACCAAAGCACTGGAGACGGTGGCGCTGGGGCTACTCGACGACCACCTGGCGCACTGCGTCGTCGACGCGGCCCGCGACGGCGGCCCGGATGCCGAGATCAAGCTGAAGGAAGCATCCGACGCGATCGCCCGGCTCGTGCGCTCCTGAACCGGTACTCGTCACGACCTCACCCACCGAAGGAAGGATCGTTCGATGTGCAGCAGTGACACCGTTTGTGCTTGCTCCCCCGCCGCGTCCGCACCGGCTCCCACGGCAGCCGAGGGCGTGCGGAGGGTGTATCAGGTCGAAGGCATGACGTGTGGCGGTTGCGCCTCGCGGGTCAGCAAGCAGATCGCCGGCATCACTGGGGTCAGTGACGTCAGCGTCGATGTCGCCACCGGCGCGGTCATGGTCACCAGTGGCGGTGCGCTCGACGACGACGTCGTCGGAGCCGCGGTGAGCGAGGCCGGCTACCGCCTCGTTGGCTGACCGGCCGGGTCGCCTCGAGGCGGATACTGTCCGAGGCGACCCGCAACCGGGCGTCCGGATACGTCTGGTCGGCAAGCCTTGTCTGGGCGGCGCATCATCGACGGATGCGCCTGCGGATGGAACTGTTCGTCGACGACCTCGACATCAGCATCGCGTTCTACACCGGCGCGCTCGGCTTCGAGGTCACCCGCCGCAGCGACGACTACGTCAGTCTGCGCCGCGGTTCGGTCGTGCTCGGCCTGGGGCCGGTGGCGAAGTTGCCCGAGGACGGCGCTGGCCCCGGTTTCACCCGGCATCGGCTCGCCGCGTGCCGGGGTGCGGGCGTGGAGATCGTGCTGGAACTGGATCACCTCAGCCAGGTGACGGCCCTGCATGATCGCTGCCGGGATCTCGGGTTGGTGGTCGAAGCACTTCAGCTGCGGCCGTGGGGTTTGCACGACTTCCGGGTCAGCGACCCCGATGGCTACTACCTGCGCATCACCGATGGCAACGCCGCCGCACCCGCCCCCGGCCTTCCCGGCTGACATTGCGACACCAAGCAGTACAGCCGTTCACTTCTGCGGCCAGCCGGGGTGCCGGTCCACGAACGCCGCCCAGGGATCCTCGGCCGGGCGACTGCTCGCTTCGCCGGTTTCGGCGGATCGGGCGGCGTCGACGGTATCGGCGCGCGCGCGGCTTTCATGGTGGAGGCTGCGCGCGGCGACGATCGCGGCGAGGGCGGTGGTGATGGGTACGGCGGCGATCAGTCCGATGGTGCCCACGGCGCTGCGGACGAGTTCCTGGGCGATGAGTTCGCCGGTGAGCAACTCGCGGGCGGGGGTGTTGCCTGCGGCGAACAGCAGCATCAGCGGCAGGGACGCGCCGGCGTAGGCCAGCACGATGGTGTTGATGACCGAGGCGATGTGGGCGCGGCCGATGCGCGTCGCCGCGCCGTAGAGCTGCCGGAATCCGTACATCGGGTTGGCGCGGGCCAGTTCGCTGACGGTCGCGGACTGGGTGACGGTGACATCGTCGAGGACACCG
The DNA here is from genome assembly GCF_040677315.1 of Actinoplanes sp. NPDC049316. Classification (NCBI taxonomy): domain Bacteria; kingdom Bacillati; phylum Actinomycetota; class Actinomycetes; order Micromonosporales; family Micromonosporaceae; genus Actinoplanes; species Actinoplanes sp. NPDC049316. The sequence goes on from NZ_JBFAQM010000011.1 coordinate 149,055, forward strand.
AGGGAGCCGATGACGATGCCGGCCAGCAGCAGGCCCCGCATGTTGACATCGCCTTGGGTGATGGTGAGGAAGTTCGAGGTCTCGTCGGCGACCCCGGACAGGTGGGTGGCGGCGGTCGCGGCCGCGGACAACGCGGCGGTGATGACCAGGCTGACCAGAGTTCCCGCCACGGCGATGGAGGTCGTCGGGTTGAAGCCGTGAGTCAGGTAGAGCACGGTCAACATGATCGCGGCGGCGCCGACGATGGCGACCAAAATCGGTGAGCGGCCGTCGAGGATCGCCGGGACGATGAACATCAGCAGCACCGCGAACGTCACGGCGAGTCCCGCCAACGCTGTCAGACCACGCCACCGGCCGAACGCGATGACGGCGAGGGCGAACGCCGCTGCCAGCAGCCACAGCTGCGTCGACCGCTGGAAGTCCGAGATCGAGTAGCTGACTCCCCCACCCTCGCCGTCCTGCAGCACCAGCAGGACGATGTCGTCGCCGGGGCCGACCTCGATAGCGCCGGGGCCGGCGGGTATGTCGGTGGTGACGGTCGTGCCGTTGTCCGCGCCGCTGGTCAGCTTGACGGTGACCGTGCCACAAATCGCGTCCGGGGCGGCGGGCAGCTCGTCTTCGGTCTCCGGCACTTCGGGGCATGGTCGGGGAGCGACGGTAAGGACCTCGCCGTTGACCTGCACAGGGCCATCGGGTGGCGCCGATGTGCCCGGGGTGTCGTGCGGCCACAACAGCACCATCCCGGCGATCGTGACTAGCAGAGCCGGGATGAGCAGCGCCAAGGTCAGCCGTTTCCCCAGGGCAGGGCTGAGTGGGGGCTGGCCGTCAGGGTGGTGGTGGGCGGGGCTCATCGAGTCTCCTCAGGGCAAGGCAGGAGGGGGCGGTGCGGCGGGTGGCACGGCGAACGGGTCAGGGCGGGTCGAGGCGGGCGGTGTAGCCGAGGGAGCCGATGACGGCCGCCAGCGTTTCAGGGTCGGCGACGGCTGCGTCGACGTCCACGACGGTGCGACCGGCGCGGACCGAGGTTTGGGAGCGGTGTACGCCGGCGGTTTCCTCGAGCGCGTCGTCGATGCGCATGGCGCAGCTGCTGCAGTGCATGCCGGTCACGGTGAAGCTGTAGGTGCTTGTTCCGTTCATCCTCATGTCCTTCTTGGTCGCCGGCCGCCGCGGCACTGGCCGGTGCGCTCACAGCACCGCCCGGATGTCGCGGACGAAACGGGGTACGTCGGCGAGGTGGGCGAAGCGGCCCGGCACGTCGTACACCTCGTGGCGCCATGGGTCCGGTGGTGTCCCCGGGTCGGGGTGGCGTCGCGGCGGTGCCTGGCTGTGCACGGCAAGTCGATGCGGGGCCGTCGCTGTGTCAGCACCGACCGCGGGCGGATCGCCGGCGGTCCGGCAGGGGGCGTAGGCGGCCAGCAGGCGTGGGTCGCGTCCGGGTGTCAGCATGTCTCGGTACGGCGCCGCGACAGCCTCGAGCTGCATGTCGTCGAGGTACTGAGCCAGATCGGTGGGGCAGTTCGTGGATTGCGGTGCGTCGACGGTCACCACGGCGTGGGTGGCGTAGCTGGCGGCGAACAGCACCGCCAAGGGTGCGGACGAGGCATGACCCACGACGACGGGTGCCCGATGGGTACCCACGCTGTGCAGCAGTTGAGCCAGGTCGTCCACGAGTTCGTACGGGTCGTAACGGTCGCGGCCGGTGGAGGCGCCGTGCCCGGGTAGGTCCACGGCGATCACGGTGGCGTGCGCGCGCAGGTCAGCGGCGGCGGGCCACCACATGACCCGGTCGAACATGACCGCGGGCAGGAACAACACGGGGCGGCCGTGGCGGCCCCACATGTCGTAGCACCACAGACCGCCGGGTGCGCGCCACAGGTGGGTGGTGCGCACCGGTGGCAGGGTTTCGCTGTTCACCACGGCACCACCTGCCTGGTGCGGGCCGCCGTGGGGACGGGGCGGCTCATGCGGGCACGCTGGTCACGGTGAGGTGGCCGGTGTACATGCCCATGCCGCAGGAGTAGTCGAGCCGGCCGGGCTTGAGCACGCCCAGGTCGATGACGGTGTCGCCGTCGACGGGCAGGATGCGCTGAATGTCGCGCGACGCGATGACGAAGGCGCGCACGCAGCCGTCCGCGGAGCGGGAGCGCACGACCAGCCGGGTCGGCGTGCCGGCGGCGACGCGGATGTTGCTGGGCCGGTAGGCGCCGGTCACGGCGGTGACGACCACGAGCTGAGTGCCGTCGGCGGCGGTGGACACCGGTGGGGCGTCGTCGGGGACGGCGCGCGTGGTCACCGGCGCGGGCCCGAAGCCCATGCTTTCGGCGATGCGGGAGGCGGCCAGCGGTGAGCCGGACAGTTCCAGGCCGCCGTTGAGGGTGTAGAGGCCCATGGCCAGTACGACCAGGCCGGTGGCGGTGGCCAGGCGGCCGCGCCAGGCGCCGGCGGCCTTGCGGGCCAGGTAGCCCAGGACGGTGAACAGCGGGGCGGTCCCGGCGACGAATACGGCCATGATGGCGGCGCCGGTGAGCGGTGAGCCGGAGGTCAGCGCCAGCGCTTCGACCGAGAGGGTCACGCCGCAGGGCACCAGGACGCTGGCCACGCCGAGCACGGCGGGGGCGATGGCGCTGGTGGAACGGGCGCGGCCGCGGACCAGGCGCGACCAGGACGCGGGCGGTTCGACGATCATGCCGCGGAATCCCGGGACCCCCAGCTGGGCGAGAGCGAAGGCTATGACCAGCACACCGGCGCCGATCTGGATCATGGTGCGTACGGGTACGGACAGTTGGATGGTGGCGCCTACGGCGCCCAGCAGTGCGCCGAGCAGGGTGTGGGAGAGCAGTTTGCCGCCGAGGAACCCGGCCACGGGAGTCAGATCGTCGGCCAGACCGGCGGTGAAGCGTGCCGGGGGACCGGGCGGATCGCTGATGGCCGCGTCGGGCGAGCCGGCGTGTTGACGCTGGCGCATCACGAGACCGGCGAGCAGGCCTCCTTGAACGGCGGCGCAGGACACGCCACCGGCCAGCAGGCCGGTGAGCAGGATGGCGTACAGGTTCATGGGCAGAGTTCAACCTTCGACGTTCCGGACGAACGGGGACACGCTGCGGGCGCGGTGACCCGACTGCGGCAACACCAGCGGACGGGTCCGCGGGTATGGGTGTCCTACGTGCGGCTGACGCCGATGTGCGCCAGAATGACTGCCGATATCGGGCGCTGTTTGACCGCGGGGCCGCGCGGTGCGGCGATGGCGGTGCGGATACCGTCCGGCTGCGGGAGCGCGGCGGTGAACGCAGCGCAGGCCACGGCGGCCGTCAGGTCCTGGCAGGGGTCTGCGGTTGTGCCCGGCTGGTCGTGTCGGCTGGGGCTTTGCCGCTCATCGTGGCGGTCAGCGGCGGCGGCGATCTGAGGCGCCGCGGTGTCGCCGATGACGGCGGTGGCGGCCACGGTGCGGCGCCCTGCCGGCTCGGGGGACATGTCGTCGGCGCAGTGCCCGCCCTGCCAGATCCCCAGCCCGGCCAGAGTTGCTACGACCAGCAGCCAGCGCAGCAGCCATGGCTGGGCTGTCGACGCGGGCTGCCGGCTCACCTGGTCAGGCTACGACATCGCCCCGCTTGCCCGGTCACGACCGTCCGGGCTTGATGCGGCCGCCGATCTGCGGCCACATCCTGATCATCGGCCGTCGCCGATACGGGTACGGGGTATGGTCGTAGTCATGGCGGAGACGACTTCAGCCGGCCCCCACGGGTACTCGGCCGACAAGCAGGCCCTGATGGCGCGGCTGCGCCGGGTCGAGGGACAGATCCGCGGGTTGCAACGGATGGTTGATGAGGACACGTACTGCATCGACGTGCTGACTCAGATCTCCGCGGCGACCAAGGCCCTGCAGGCCGTCGCGGTCGGGCTGCTGGAGGATCATCTGCGCCATTGCGTGGTGCAGGCCGCCGCCGATGGCAACGCGGACGCGAAGGTCAAAGAGGCGACCGCGGCGATCGCGCGGCTGGTGCGCTCCTGAAACTTTGCCGGGTCCCCGGCCGCCACCGGGACCCGGCGGCCCGCCCGAGCTGACTCGGGCGGGCCTTGAGTCACTGGACTGCGGTGAACCGGCGCAGCCGCAGGCTGTTGGCTACCACGAACACCGAGGAGAACGCCATCGCGGCCCCGGCAATCATCGGGTTCAGCATGCCCGCCGCGGCCAGCGGCAGCGCGGCGACGTTGTAGGCGAACGCCCAGAACAGGTTGCTCTTGATGATCCGCAGCGTCCGCCGCGACAGGCGGATCGCGTCGACGGCGGCCATCAGGTCACCGCGGACCAGGGTTAGATCCGAGGCCTCGATGGCGACGTCGGTGCCGGTTCCCATGGCCAGGCCCAGGTCGGCCTGAGCGAGGGCGGCCGCGTCGTTGACGCCGTCGCCGACCATCGCGACCGTCTTGCCGGCGGCCTGCAGCCGCTTGACCACGTCCACCTTGTCGGCGGGCAGTACGTCGGCGATGACCTCGTCGATGCCGACCTCGTCGGCCACGGCCCGGGCCACGGTGGCGTTGTCGCCGGTCAGCAGCACCGGGGTGAGCCCGAGACGGCGCAGCGCCGCCACCGCGTCGCGGCTGGTCGCCTTGACGACGTCGGCGACTGCGAGCACCCCTCGGGCGGCGCCGTCCCAGCCGGCGACGATTGCGGTCTGGCCGGCGGCCTGCGCCGCGGTGATCGCCTGCTCGATCTGCGCGGGCACGTCGAGACCGGCTTGCTTGAGCAGCGCGGGACGCCCGACGAGCACGTCGTGGCCGTCGACGGTGCCGCGTACGCCGAGCCCTTCGGTGTTGGCGAAGCCGGTCACCGGCGGCAGCTCGCCGACGGTGTCGGCGGCGGCGCGAGCGACAGCCTGCGCGATCGGGTGCTCGGAGGCGGCCTCGACCGCGCCGGCCAGCCGCAGCAGCACCTCACGGTCCTGACCGTCGGCCGCGATGACGTCGACCAGGGTCATGCGGCCGGTGGTCACCGTGCCGGTCTTGTCCAGCACGACCGTGTCGACGGTGCGGGTCGACTCGAGCACCTCGGGCCCCTTGATGAGGATGCCGAGCTGGGCGCCGCGGCCGGTGCCGACCAGCAGAGCGGTCGGGGTGGCCAGGCCGAGCGCGCACGGGCAGGCGATGATCAGTACGGCGACGGCGGCGGTGAACGCGGCGGTCCAGCCGCTGCCGGTGCCGACCCACCAGCCCAGTGTCGCCACGGCGAGCGCGATGACGATCGGCACGAAGACGCCGGAGATGCGGTCGGCCAGGCGTTGCACGGCGGCCTTGCCGGTCTGGGCCTGCTCGACGAGCTTGGCCATCTGCGCGAGCTGGGTGTCGGCGCCGACGCGGGTGGCCTGCACGATAAGCCGGCCGCCGGCGTTGACCGTGGCGCCGGTGACGGCGTCGCCGGGGCGTACCTCGACCGGCACGGATTCACCGGTCAGCATGCTGGCGTCGACCGCGGAGCTGCCGTCCTCGACGATGCCGTCGGTGGCGATCTTCTCTCCCGGCCGCACCACGAACCGGTCGCCCACGACCAGCTCGGCGATCGGGATGCGCCGCTCGGCGCCGTCGCGCAGCACGGTCACGTCCTTCGCGCCGAGCTCGAGCAGGGCCCGCAGGGCGGCGCCGGCGCGGCGCTTGGAGCGGGCCTCGAAGTAGCGCCCGGCGAGGATGAACGTGGTGACTCCGGCGGCGGCTTCGAGGTAGATGGCGCCGGAGCCGTCGGTGCGCCCGATCGCCAGCTCGAACGGGTGTGTCATGCCGGGCGTGCCGGCGGTGCCGAAGAACAGCGCCCACAGCGACCAGCCGAACGCGGCCAGGGTGCCCATCGAGATGAGCGTGTCCATGGTCGCGGCGCCGTGGCGCAGGTTCGTCCAGGCCGCCTTGTGGAACGGCAGCCCGCCGTACACCACGACCGGGGCGGCCAAGGTCAGCGACAGCCACTGCCAGGAGGTGAACTGCCAGGCCGGGACCATCGCCAGGGCGACCACCGGGACGCTGAGCAGGATCGAGACCCATAACCGGGTCCGCAAGCTGCGCAACTCGTCGACCGGTTGCGCCTGCTCGGCCGGGTCGTCGCCGGCCGGGCGCGGCGGCGGGGGGACGGCGGCGGTGTAGCCGGTCTTCTCCACCGTGGCGATCAGATCATCCGCGGTGACCGCGTCGGCGTAGCTGACGGTGGCCTTCTCGGTGGCGTAGTTGACCGTGGCCGTCACGCCGTCCATGCGGTTGAGTTTCTTCTCGATCCGCGACGCGCAGGAGGCACAGGTCATCCCGCCGATCGACAGCTCGATCTGGTTCGGCGCCGTCGGCAACGGCTTGGCGACAGATGCCATGACTGCTCTCCTTACCCGTGGGTGTGGCCGTCAGCGCCGTGACCCGGCGACAGTTGCGGCGAAGCGGCCGTCGGCGACGGCGCGGGCGGCTGCGGGGCGGACGTCCCCGCCGTGGCGGTGAATGCGGCGGTGCGCACCTTCCCGGCGTGCTGGAAGTCCAGGTACAGCCGGTACGTGCCGGCTGAGGGCACTTCGGCGTAGAAGCTGATCTGCGGCCCGGCCGGGGTGCGCCCGTCGCCGGGTGCGCCGTCCGGGTGCACGTGCAGGTAAGCCAGGTCCCCGTCGCGCAGCGCCACCAGGTGCCCGTAGGCGCCCAGATACGGTTGCAGATCGGTGACCGGGGCGCCGTCCTTGCTGACCGACAGGGTCAGCTTGGAGGAGTTGCCCGGGACGAGGGCGCCGTCGAGGGTGACGGTGTAGCCGTCGACCGTCGCGGTCGCCGCCGGGGCGGGCAACGCGGCGGGCCGGTAGTCGCCGGGTGCGGCAACGTCGACGCCCAACGTCAGCCCGTCGGGGCGTGCGGCCGGTTGGAAGTCGGCGAACGCCCGGTACTGCCCTGCCGCGCTCACGGCGAGCGGGATGCTCCAGGTGCCGTCCGGGCCGAGGGTGGGGTGCACGTGCTGGAAGCCGGACAGGTCCCGGCGCACCACGATCAGGTGCAGATCCTTGTCGTGACTGGAGGTGTAGCGGGTCACCGGGGTGCCGTCCGGTCCGGTGATCTGGAAGCGGAACGGCTGCGGTTCTCCGATGGCCAGGGTGGCGGTCAGCGGGGTGAGCCGGTAGCCGTCCTGGGCGACCTGAAGGCCCGCAGGCAGGTGCGCGGATGCGCCGGGGGTGTGCCCGTTGCTGTTGTCGTGGCCGCCGTTGCCGGCGGTGTGGGCGGCGGTCGTGACCCGGGTGGGGCCGACCGCGTGTCCGAGCCCGAGGGCGGCCGTGAACACGGCCGCCAGCCCGAGCGCGAAACCGCCCACCTTAACGGTGGTACGCATGACTACCTCGCAAGTTCGTAGCCGGCCTCGTCGACCGCTGCCGCCACCGCGGCGTCGTCGACGGGCTGCTCACTGGTGACGGTGACGGCGCCGCTGCCCAGGTCGACCTGGACATCGACGACGCCGGGGATCTGCTTGATCTCAGAGCCGACCGAGTTCACGCAGTGCGAGCAGGTCATGCCGGTGACCGTGTACGTCTTCGTTTCCATGACGATTCCCTTCCTCGCGCCTCGAGGGACGGCTGCACCGCCCTACCACTCACACTTTACCCATACCCCCTAGGGGTATCAAGTGAGGGTGGAGTGAGCTACGACTCGGGGCTGGGTGCTGCTCGCCTCGACGGGAGGGCCGAAGATCGCCGTCGGGCTCGCCGGCGCGTGCTGGGCGCCGTCGGCGCCCAGCACGCGCGCAACGGTTAGAGCCGCTCGAGGATCTTCTTCATCGTGGCGATCTCGGCCTGCTGATCCGCGACGATCTTTTGAGCGAGGGTCTTGGCGTCAGGGTTCGAGCCCTGCGCCACCTCCTGCTGAGCCATCTCGATGGCGCCCTCGTGGTGGGCGATCATCATGGTGAGGAACTGCTTGTCGAACGACGCGCCCTTGGCATCCATCAGCTTGGCCATGTCCTGCTCGGACATCATGCCGGGCATCGATGCGTGGTCCGTGCCGTGCCCGCTCATGCTCGGCATGACGGCGGGTTTACCCCAGGCGGTCAGCCACTGGTTCATGGTGTCGATCTCGGGCTGCTGAGCGGCCTGGACCTTGGTCGCGAGCTCCTTGACCTCGGCGTCGGCGGCGCGACCGTCGGCCATGGCGGCCATCTCGATCGCCTGCTTGTGGTGCTCGATCATCGACTGGGCGAACGTCACGTCGGCGTCGTTGAACGTCGCCGCGCTCGCCGGTGCACCGCTGGTCGCGGTCATGCCGCCGTGATTCATCCCGGAGCCGGACGACGAGTTGTCCCCGCCGCAGGCGGACAGGACCAGGGTGGCGGTGACGGCAGCGCCCGCGAGCAGGCCGCGTCGCAGGACGCCAGAGGGCAGAGCGGAGCTTTTCATCATGGGTGTGACCTTTCGAATCTGGTGACGGGGGTGCGCAGGAACGTCTCCGGGCCCGACCTTCGCGGCCGCGCTCCGAGGAGGGCGTTCTATATGCGCAGCACCGCCACCGATGCCACGGTCAATCCCATCCGCTGTCGCGGCGGTGGTCGCGGCGCGCGCAGCGACGACCGTCGTGCGCGGCTCGCTGCGAGAAGGCCAGTCGCCGGCATCAGCAGCAGCGCGGCCAGCAGCACAGCCACCGCGAGGCCGCCGAGGACGGCCAAGCAGATCGCCCACCCGCTCATCCCGCCGTGGTCGCGCTGACCCCCGCAGTGATCGTCCGGGCAGTGCCCGCCGGTCGCGGCGGCTGCCATGGCGGTGACATCCGGCGGCGCGGCACCGGTCGCGGTGGCCGGCGGGGCGTCGGCCATGACGGCCGAAGACCCGTGCGGGTCGAGGTGCACGCCGGTGTGGCCCAGAGTGTGCATGGTGGCGAGGCCGAACACCGTGCAGAACAGCAAGATCCACCGGACCGCACGTCCGACGCTTGCTGCCTGCGTGATGGTCACGGCTTCCACGCTAGCGCGCTGGAATGCCGGTGCCGCCGGCATCCCCGGCCCGGCGCGCCGGGCGGTCGTGATCACGGTCGCAGGCCGGCCAACGTCACGGTGACCAGGCGATGGACCGCCTCTTCGGCCATGCCGGTGCACGCGCCGAGAGCGTGCAGGCAGTAGGCGGCGAGTTCGTCGGCGGGCACATCGGTACGCACACCTGCAGTACGCGCGGCGTCGGCGATCAGTTCAGTGACGAAGTCGTGCAGATGCTGATGAGCCTGAGCCACGTGGTTGCCGCGGTGCAGCCCGGCGACCAGGTCGCCGACCGGATGGGTGCGGCACAGCAGCGCGTACGTTTCGAGAACGGCGCGCAGCCTGCCGGCGGCGTCCTCACCGCCGGCGCGGGCCTGGGCCAGCTGGTGCAGGTGCCGGTGGATCTGCCGCTCATGCCAGGCGGTCAGCACAGCGTCGACGTCCGCGAAGTACTTGTAGAGCGTCGCCCGCCCGATCCCGGTCGCCTCCGCGATCTGCGACATGGTCACCGACGCGAGTCCTCGCTCGGCGACGAGCTGCTGCGCGGCGTCCAGCGTCGCGTCGCGCACCGCCTGCCGGTGCGCCTCGATGGTGGCGTTCCACAACCGCGGCACCCAACCACCTTACGACGCGACGCCACCGTCAGAACTCGCCGTCATTGACATAGACACTCTGTCTCGATAAAGCTGGCTGTGACACCGCAGGTACCGCTACGAGGCACGGAGAAGGTCATGATCAAGCGTTCGGACGACCATCGTGATGCCGGACCGCCCCCCGAGCGGATGCCGAGATGGGTCAAGATCATGCTGGTCGTGGTGGGCATTCTGGCGCTTGCCGTCGTCGCGCATCAGTTCATCGGCGGCGGTCAGCACGGACCCAACCGGCATGTGCCGGCAGGTGGGCTCGGAGACGTCCCGCGGCTGGAGTGGCGCGGATGAAGCTGCCGCCGGCCGGGCGCCGCGCGGCGCTGACCACCCATGTCCTGTCCTCGCTGGGATGGTTCGGAGCGGTCATCGTCTTTCTCGTATTCGCGATCGCCGGCATGCGCGGCCGCGACCAGAGCACCATCCGCGCCGCGTACGTGGCCATGGACCTGTCGATGCGCTACGCCATCGTTCCGCTGGCCTTCGCCGCACTGATCACAGGGCTGGTCTCGTCCCTGGGCACCGCGTGGGGCCTGTTTCGTCACTACTGGGTCCTCGTCAAGTTCCTCTTGATCGTGGTCGCCACCGTCGTGCTGCTGCTGCAGCTGACGCCGATCGGGTATCTCGCTGACGTGGCCGTCGGCACCGGTATCGCGCCCGGACAGTTGACCGAGGCGCGGCTGTCCTTGGTGGTGCATGCCAGCGGCGGTCTCGTCGTGCTGCTGGTAGCGACCGTTCTCGCCGTCTACAAGCCTCGGGGAATGACGGCACACGGTCGCCGACACACGAAGGCGGCCGCCACGCAGCGCGCGGCGGCCGGTCAGACCTGACGCGGACCCCGCCGAGCCGATCAGGGTGGCCTGCGGGGCGCAGCTCCCAAAGAACCGCGCCCCCAGCACCCGTCGGTTACTGCTGTTGCGGATTGAGGTGCACTCGGCGCAGCAGCTGCGCGTTGAGCGCGACGACGATCGTTGAGGCCGACATGAGCACCGCGCCGATCGCCGGGCTCAGCGTGATGCCGGCCCAGGCCAGCACGCCCGCCGCGAGAGGGATGGCCACCACGTTGTAGCCGGCCGCCCAGGCGAGGTTCTGGACCATCTTGCGGTATGAGGCCTTCGACAACCGGATCACACTGGTGACCCCGCGCGGATCCGACGAGGCCAGCACCACGCCCGCCGACTCGATCGCCACGTCGGTGCCGGCACCGATGGCCAGACCGACGTCGGCCCGGGCGAGCGCCGGAGCGTCGTTGACCCCGTCGCCGACCATGGCCACGGTCAGCCCGCGCGCCTGCAGGTCCGCGACCGCCCGGTCCTTGTCCGCCGGCAGCACCTCGGCGAAGACCTCGTCCACACCGGGCCGGAACCCGAGATCGGCGGCCACGGCCTCGGCGACCGGTCGGGCATCGCCGGTGATCATCACGATCTTCTTCACGCCCTGACGGCGCAGCTGCTCGATCGCCTGCCGCGCCTCCGGCCGGACCTCGTCCTCCAGCGCGAACGCACCGATCACCTCCGGCCCGCCCGTGCCGGGCAGCCGCAGCAGATGCAGCACGGCAGCGCCACGAGCCGACCACTGCGCCGTGGTCTGCGCGAGATCGTCTGGCACGGTGGCGTCGAGCTCCCGCAGCAAGGCCGGACCGCCCACCGCATAGGTCGTACCGTCCACGACGGCCTGCACTCCTCTGCCGGTCAGAGAGCGGAAACCGGTTGCCGTCGCGGAAAGGCCGCGCTCGCGGGCGACCGCGACGAGTGCCCGGGCCAGGGGGTGTTCGCTGTCGGCCTCGACCGCGCCGGCGATGCGCAACACGTCGTCCTCGGTGTTGCCGTCGGCGGCCGCCACGGCGGTCACGGTGTGGGCTCCCTTGGTCAGGGTGCCGGTCTTGTCGAACAGCACCGCATCGACGGTACGCATGCGTTCCAGGGCGAGCCGGTCCTTGACCAGGATGCCGGCCTTGGCCGACAAGGCGGTGGATAGCGCGATCACCAGAGGAATGGCCAGGCCCAGCGCATGGGGGCAGGCGATCACCAAGACCGTCACGGTACGCACCACCGACTGGTCGACGTCGCCAAGCGCCCACCACACAACGAAGGTCACCACGGCCGCAGCCGTCGCAATGTAGAACAACATCGCGGCGAACCGGTCCGCCAGCACCTGCGCCCGTCCACTGGAGGCCTGAGCCTGGGCGACGAGCCGCCCGATGCCGGCCAGAGCGGTGTCCTCCCCCACCGCGTCAACCTGAACGCGCAGCGCCGAATCGGTCGCCACCGTACCGGCGACCACGCGGTCACCCACGGAGCGCGCCACCGGCCGGGACTCGCCGGTGATCATCGACTCGTCGAGCTCGGCAGAACCGTCGACGATGTGGCCGTCGGCGGGGACCCGGCCGCCGGAACGCACCAGCACGACGTCGCCGACGCGCAACTCCGCGACCGGCACACGTTCGACCTCACCCTCGCCGGTGACTCGCTCGGCGTCATCTGGCAGCAGGGCCGCCAGCGCGGCGAGTGCCCCTTGGGCCTGGCCGATCGCCTTCATCTCCTGCCAGTGACCCAGCAGCATGATGGTCACCAGCGCAGCCAGCTCCCACCAGAAGTCAAGATCGAACGCGCCGAGGCTGGTGGCCATCGACGCTACATAGGCGACTGTGATCGCCATCGAGATCAGCAGCATCATGCCCGGAGCACGGTCGCGCACCTCGCGCACGCCGCCGACCAGGAACGGCCAGCCACCGTAGGCGAAGACGACCGTGCCGAGGAGCGGTCCGACGAGGCTCATGCCGGGAAAATCGATCGAGTAGCCCAACCAGTCCATCACCATGTGACTGGTCAGCACGATCGGCACCGTCAGCACCAGACTCAGCCAGAACTTGCGCCGGAACATCTCCGGGTCATGACCCGCATGCTTGTCATGGCCGCCGTGCGCCGCGTGATCCATGCGCCCGTGGCCGGACGCCGCGCCACCATGATCAGCGTGATCGTGGCCGGTAATCACCCCGGCGGCGTGGGCTGCGTGCTCGACTCCCGAGCCGCCGACCCGGGTGCTTGTAGCGCTGTGGTGCGGGTGCCCCGTCACAGGCGGACGGAACCTGTCCTCGCCGTTGTTGGAACTCATTCCCATCACCTCTCTCGACACCCAACATATACCCCCTAGGGGTATGTTGCAAGGCTTGAGAGCTCTCGCTTCGGCCGCCCCCCGTGCTCACGCGAGATGCGGCATCGCGCGACGGACGTCCATGGGGCGCAGCGCCAGGGTGTCGAGCCAGCTCGGCCGATCCGCGTGAGATCAAGGGGTCTGCACTTGAGGAGCTGCTTATCGACCTGATCTCGGCCAACTGAGACAGGGCTGAACCCTCTTGTTGCCCGTTGTCCCGCGTCGATTCTCCCGACCAGTTGCCGCGGTGATCTATACGGCCACGGTGGTGTATCGTGGCAGATATTGCGCTGGAAGTGCTTTGGGTGGCACGCCGCCGTTCCACGGTGGAGGACCTGGTTCGACTCCGGGCCGGCGCTCAAGTAGGCCGACGCCGAGGGGGACGGGGTAGGCGCGATGTTCCATGGCTCGATACCCGCGGACCTGCGGGCGATCATCTACGAGCACGCGGCCGGCTGGCCGGCGACGGATCTGTTCGTGGGCTGTTCGGGCAACTTCACCATCGAGCGGGTACTGCACGCCCGCCCGGGTGAGCAGCGCCCGATCCACGGCAACGACGTGCAGGCGTACTCGTCGGCGATCGGCTGGTGGCTGGCTGGACAGCCGCTGCCGTACGCGCTGCGCGACGAGCACCGCGAGGAGCTGTCCTGGCTGGAGCCGTACCTCACGACGTCAACGGACACCCTCGCGTCGCTGATGCTCGGCACCCGCTTCCTGCAGTTCGTCGGCCGCTCCGGGCTGTACTACGAGCGGATGGTCGCCGCGACGATCGGCCAGTTTCCGGCGATGCACGCCAAGACGGTCGCGAAGCTGACCGCGCTGACGGTGCGGCTGGCGTCGTACTACTGCGGCGACGTGCGCGCCTACCTGCGCGACGTCGTGCCGGCGGGTGCGCCGGTGGCGATGTTCCCGCCGTTCTACGCCGGTGACTACGAGTCGCAGTTCGCCGCGATCGACGAGTTCTTCGACTGGCCCGCCCCGACGTACGACATGCTCGACGAGGACGGCAAGGAGCAGATCATCGGCGCGGTGCTGGACCGGCCGCACTGGATCCTCGGCCTGCACATCGAACGTCCCGAGCTGCGGGCGCAGTTGCGCGGGGTGGTGCAGACGTCCAACCGTGGTCTGCCGATTTACGTGTACGCCTCGTCCGGGCCTCGCCGGGTCGTGCGCCCGGTGCAGCAGACCGCGCCGATCCCGATGCCGAAGATCAGTCCCACCGACGAGCTGGGCTCGCGGATGAGCGTGCATCCGCTGACCGGCGGCCAGTTCGCGCAGGTCCGCTCGCAGTTCATGTCCAAGACGATCCGGCCCGGTTCGCCGCTACTGGCCTGCGGTGTCGCCGTTGACGGCAAGCTGATCGGGGCGTTCGCGTTCCTGCCGCCGAAGTTCGACCCGGCATGCGCGTACCTGATGTCGGACTTCCCCGTGTCGTGGTCGCGGTACCGGCGCCTGTCGAAGCTGATCGTGATGGCTGCGATGACCCGCGAGGCGCAGCTGCTGTTGCAGCGCTCGCTGTCGAAGCGGATCACCGGCTGGTCGACGACCGCGTTCACCAACCACCCGAACTCGGCGAAGTACGGCCGCGGCATCCCGGGCGTCAAGCTGCAGAAACGCTCGGAGCCGGCCGGGGACGGGGTGCACCGCTACCAGCTGCAGTATGGCGGCCCGATCGGCCGCTGGTCGTGCGATGAGGCCCTGGCCGAGTGGATGCGTAAGCACGGGAAGGACCAAGGCCGTGACGGATGAGGAGCCGCTGGCCCGGCGCATCGAGACGGTAGACCCGAAGTCGTTGACGCTGCTGGAGGTCAACGCCCGGTTCATGCGCAAGGAAACCTTCGACCGGCTCGTGGCCAACGTGCGCCGCGACGGCGGGCTGACCAGCGTGCCGCTGGTCTGGGACGACACCGCCGGCGGCCGCCGCGTGGTCCTGTCCGGCAACCACCGGGTGATGGCCGCGATCGAGGCCGGCGTTGAGGCGATCGACATCATGGTGGTCGACCAGCCGCTGTCGAGGGCACGGCAGGTCGCGCTGCAGCTGTCGCACAACGCCATCGAGGGCGAAGACGACCCGGCCACGCTCAAGCACCTGTACGACGAGCTTGACGACGTGGACTGGCGCGCCTACTCGGGCCTGGACGACAAGCAGCTCGGCCTGCTCGCCGATCTGGACCTGGAGGGCCTGTCCGAGGCGAACCTCGACTTCGCCTCTGTGCAGCTGGTGTTCCTACCCCAGGAGCTCGACGCCGCCCGGGCCGCCTTCGACGAGGCGCGGGGATTGACGCAGGCCGACGCCCGCTGGCTCGCCGCCTACGGCGACTACGAAGCCACCCTGGACGCGCTCGCGACGGCCCACGGCGCTCACAACGTCGGCAACGTGGCCACCGCGCTCGGCATCATCCTCGCCGTGTTCGAGCGCCACCTCGGCGAGCTGCGCGACGGCGTCTGGTACGACCCGGAGGCGGGGGAGCCGCTGGTCAACGCCCGCCAGCTCGTCCCGATCGAGACGGTGCTGGAAACCCGGTCGATGCCGGCGGACGCCGCGGCGGTGTTCGCCCGAGCCGTGGACACGGCGGTACGCCGCGGCGATGTCCCGGCCGAGCAGCGCTGGCGGGCGTTGGAGCTGTTCGCCGCGGACTACCTGGCCGGCGCCTGAACTGGCCGACTCATGCCCGAGAACGATACGGCCGCAGTTATCTTGGCGGCCGGTGAGAGGAGGACTGGCATGGATGCCACCACTGAGGACGTGTACGCGCAGCTCACTGAGGCGCAGCGCATCGAGCTGGACCGCCGCTTCGACCACCATCCGCCCGCGGACGAGGAGACCGCCGCGCGGCACGCCCGGTGGCGGGCTGAGGTGAAGCACCTGGCCGCGGTCGCGCTGCGGGAGTTGCCCAGCGGGCGGGAGACGTCGCTGGTGCTGACCGCCCTGGACGACGTGCTGTGGTGCGGCACCGCCGCGATCGCCCGCCCGCCGATGCGCGGCGCACGCCCCGCCGCATGAGCCGGCGGCCCGGCCGGCGTCTTCCCCCGTGGACCCGGCCGGGCCGCCCCTTCCCCCACCGACCCGTGACCAGCGAAGGCAGGAGGCGATCGTGAGCGAGGCGGCCGTCCTGGCGTGGGACCGGCAGAAGCAAGAACCCGAGGCGGCGTACGCGTACTTCGCCGTGTACCGGGACCTGGGGCGGACCCGCACGGTGGCGAAGGTCGCCGACGAGGTCAACAAATCCCGGGATTACCTCCACAAGATCGCCGCGACGTGGCGGTGGGTGCAACGCGCCCAGACGTTCGACCGCGAGCAGGACCGGGTCTACAGCGAGGCCCTGGCCGAGCGGCGTCGGGAGATGGCCGAGCGGCACGCCCGCCTCGCCTCCGCGCTGCAGTCGAAGGTCGTCACCCGCCTCCAGTCCCTGGACGCCTCGAAGCTCACCCCGACGGACATCGCCCGCTGGCTCGAGGTCACCACCCGCCTCGAGCGCCTGGCGCTCGGCCTGCCGGACTCGGCGACCGCGGTATCAGGGCCGGACGGCGCACCGATCGAGGTGGAGGTCTCCGGCATGGGTGAGGCGGACCGGTCGGCGTTCTTCCGCGCCCTGGTCGCCGAGGCCAGCGCCCGCGCCGGCGGCGACCTGCCCGGCGACCCAGACGACGACACCGACACCGACATCGACGAAGACGACGCTGCGAGCGTCGACGATCAAGGAGATCAGCAATGACACCCCAGCCCCTCACGCCGCCCGACACCGTGCGGGTCTCCGCGCCGAGCCCGCGCTGGGCGGTGCTGTGCCTGCGCATCGGCACGACACTGTTCGCCGTATCGGCGCTCGGCCTCGGCGTGCTGACGGTGATGCGGTGAGTGCCCAGCCGCGGTCGACGGCCCGGCTCGTCCACGACGGGCGCCGTCTCCCGGTGCCCGCGCCCCGGTCGGGCCGCCCGGCTGGCGACCCACTCATGACCGCCATCCTCGGCCTGCCGCAGCAGCCCGCCAGCTCCCTGTACGCGACGAGCCGGTACGGCCGGGCTCAGCGCCGCAGCGCCGAGGTCGGCGTGGTGCGGCGCCGGCTGTGGGCGCTGCGGATCCTCGCCGTGGCGTGGATGGTCGGGAGTGCGGTCACGATGTGGCTGGTCGTCACCTGGTGCGGCTGGCCGACGGCTGTGTTCACGCACACCCCGATGGCGGTGTTCCTGATTGCGCTGCTGCACGTGGTGCGGGTGGAGCGCCGCTGGCTGGCCCGCCTGCGCGCCGACGCCCGCCCCTGATCGTGGAGTAGCTGCGTATGGCGGCGGCGTTCCCGGATCCGGCGATGATGAGCGACGCCGAGCTCGCCGCCTACCTGCGCGCGGTCACCGACGCGCAGGAGGCGATCCGCTTCGACTGGCCGCGGCACGCTCGGCCGGAGCAGTTGGAGCCGGACGCCGCCTATCGGGTGTGGCTGCTGCTCGCCGGGCGCGGTTTCGGCAAGACCCGCACCGGCGCCGAGACGATGCGGTCGTGGGCCCGCCGGCCGCGCGGGCACTTCGCGGTCATCGCGAAGACCGAACGCGAGGTGCTCAACATCTGCTTCGAGGCGCCCCGGGCTGGGCTGGTCGCGGTGATCCCTCCGAAGGAGGTGGCGCAGTTCAACCGCGGCTCCGGGTCGATCCTGCTGCGTTTGACCAACGGCACGATCATCCGGGGGTTCGGCGCGCAGGACCCGGACACGCTGCGCGGGTACGCGTTCGACGGGGTGTGGTGCGACGAGTACGCGGCCTGGCCGGTGCAGACCGCGCAGGGCGTGTACGACATGGCGTGGTTCTGCATGCGCGAGGCCACCGCACCGCACATGATCATTTCGACGACGCCGAAGCCGTTGCCGCACGTCAAGAAGCTGCTGACCCGCTTCGCGAAGCAGAAGACCGGCCGCCGGCGCCGGATCGTGGTAACCCGCGGCCGGACGCTGGACAACGCGGCGAACCTGTCCGAGGACGCCCTCGAGGAACTGCTGGAACAGTACGAGGGCACCCGCCTCGGCCGGCAGGAACTCGAGGCCGAGCTGCTCACCGACGTCGAGGGCGCGCTGTGGAAGGCGGCGTGGATCGAGGCCGGCCGGGTCGACGCCGACGACGTGCCGGAGCTGACCCGCACGGTCGTGTCGGTCGACCCGGCCGACACCGTATCGGAGACCTCCGACGAGACCGGCATCGTCGCGGTCGGCCGCGGCGTCGACGGCGACCACTACGTGCTGGCCGACCGCAGCATGCGCATCGCCGGCATGGCGGCGGCCCGCCGGATCTGGCAGTGCTACGTCGACGTCGACGCCGACCTCGTCATCTACGAAGGCTCATCGGCGTGGATGCGCGACATCCTCGTCGACGCCTGGGCGGCGATGCAGGTCGAAGGGCTGCTGCCCGCCGGTGACGCGCCCCTCGATGTCGTTCAGGCGCGGGTGTCCAAGCGGGTACGGGCAGAGCCGGTCGCAGCGCGATACGAGGTCGACCCGCCGCGGGTGCACCACGTCGGAACCATGGCGAAGCTGGAGGATCAACTCACCACCTGGACCCCGGAGTCCGGACACTCACCGGATCGGCTCGACGCGCTCGTACACGGAATCGCGTACTTGCGAGTGAAGGAGGCTCGCCGGGCAGTGGTCGCGTCTCCCCTTGGCAGCGCCCCTAGCTTGTCGGGCGCCCGGCGAAACCCGCGGCTCTGATCTGCGGTACGGGAAAAGGTGGCAGGGTTCCAGCCTGGCGGAGCTACACGGAGTCCGGCAGCCACGCCTGCCGGACTCCGAGTTCGACCCGGGTGCCCACGTCGCCCACTCGTCGAACGACCGAGGACAAGCAGTCTCCGACGCAGCGTGGATAACCTCGTTCGGTCACTCATGACCTCACGAAGGCGTGGGCCTTCGGAGAGGATCAGAGATGACCGCAAACAAGCCGAGCAACCGCCGCCGAGACCGTTCGATCAAGGAACGCATGCGACGGACCGGCGAACCACACACCGTCGCAGCCCGCGCAGTTGACGCCGGTGAATCGATGCCGCCGCATCCCGACACTTCGAGGTCCGGTGCCCCGCATGCCGTGCGGGCAACCTGATCCTCGGTCAGGAGCTGGGCGAGGATGAAAGGCCATCCTGCACCGACTGTGATGCACGCTGGCCTGACGGCTCAGCCGCCGCCGAAGAGTATGCGTCGGTGATCCTCGGACTCGACAACTACACAGCGATCAAGGACGGCGGAGCCTTCGCCACCCGGGACTGCCCGGCCTGCGGTGCGGACGCGGTGGTGTGGGATGCGTTCCAGCCCGAGGTCCTCGGCCCGCGCGGAGTCTGCTTCGGGTGCGGCGAGACGTGGCACGACCACTGCGAGCGGTGCGGGAACCCATGAAGCGGGACTCGGTGGTCTGCGGCGACTGCCTGGAAGAGGTCGTCAATCGGGATTCGCGCCTCGCCTGTCGGGGGCCGGTCGGCACGACTTGAGCGTCGTTCGAGCTGGCCTCCGGCGTGAGGGCTGTCGTGCAGCCTAGCGATCGGGCGCCGACGGCTCAGAACCGGAAGCCGAAGATGCCGCCGTCCTCGTAGCGGTCGGTTAGGCGCTGTGGAAGCAGATAGGGATCGGCGACGAAGTTGCGCCGGACCGCCTTGTCAAGATCGTCTGAGTTCAGGGAGACGAGGTACTGCATACCTTCCTCCTCGGTCACATTGGCGGCCAGCGTGAGTGCCGCTGCGAGCTGCCGCTCGTCGACGCCGTCGAACAAGTGGCTGTCGTGGACCAGGAAGTCCGGGGCGCGCCCTGCGCGATGAGCGAGCACGGCAAGGGTCAGGTCGAAGCAGAAGATGACCATGCTGCTGATGCCGCCGCTGTTATCGCTCTGGATGTGAGGCTCGATGCGCAGGCTGGTAGGCCCTGCTTCGAACCGCAGGTACGCGGTGCGGTCAGCGCCGTACAGGGTCCGGGCGAACCGGGAGAACAGGACCGTGGCTTCGTCGATGAAGCCACGCCGGTCGTCGATGTCGCGGTCCATCTCCTGCTGCAGCGTCAAGCGGGCCTGCGTGATCTCGCGTTTCGTGGCTTCTAAGGCTTGTGCGGCCTCGTAGCGGTGGCGGAGAGCGGCGAGCGTAGCTTGACGTTCTCCGAGTACCTGCTGGAGAGCCGTGAGAGCGGTAAGTGCGCCGCCTTCCTCCAAGCTTCGCAGCGTGGAGGCCAGCTGTTCGCCGAGCCTGCTCCGTTCCGCTTCGCTATCGGCCAGACGCTGCCGGATGGTGTCTCTTTCTTCCTCGAGGTATTGGCGACGGTTGCGCACGATCGAGTGGTGGAACGCTTCCACCTCGTCGAACCGGCGCCGCACCTGGTCGGTCAGCAGGATCCCGAGCTCGGCATAGACCGGTTCGAGGTAGCTGATGTCGGGCTCAGTTGCTTCCTCAAGTGCACGCTCGACGTCTTCCAGGTTGCGCCGGTCAGCGGTATCGCGGCTGAGCAACTGCCGGATTGTTTGGTCGAGGTCGTCAGCTTGCTGGCGCAGGTTCTCGTACTCGGGAACCACGCGGAAGGAGTCGACTTGGGCTGCGACCTCGGCGACGCGCTGTTCCGCGAGTGCGATCTCGCTTCGCAGGTCGGCAACCTTACCGATGATGCGGCCCAGGACCGGATCCGCGGCCGCCTTTTGCATCTGCTGTCGGGCGTTCTCGCGTGCCTTCAGTAGCCGATAGCGGTCTGCGAGGTGGAAGTCGAGGCCGAACAGGTAAGCCAAGTTGGTGGCGGCATCGGAGTCAGCCTGACGGCCGTGGCTGCGAGTGGCCTTCTCGTAACCACTCGAGCTGACCCGGCGGATGAGAAAGGACAGCAGGTTGCGGCCGCTGACCCCGTCGTGGTCGTCCGGGAGGCCGAACAAGTCACGTTCGATGAGCCGCTGCCATTCGGCAAGCCGTACGTGCCCGGTGTTGATCTCCAGTTGTTCTCGGTCAGTGCCCGGTGGAAGGGGCTGAAGCCGAACCCACGATGGACGGTCGCCGGAGCGGTACACGGTGAGAGGCTCACCCAGTCGAGGCCAGTCGATGCTGAGACTGAACTCGATCTTCTTCAACTCCGGCCGACGCGGTAGCGACGTGGTGTCCGCGCGCTCGCCCAGGAGGAAATGAAGCAGTTCGATGGTGCTGGACTTGCCTGCGCCGTTCCGACTGTCGGTGTCGCGGGACCCCGGCGTCTTGTCGGCGACCAGGATGTTGAGGCCTCGATGGAAGTCGAGCGTGCGGAAGCGAGGGTCATTCGCCCCCAGCTGGCGCAGCATCTGCCGGCCTCCTTGTCAGCAGTTCGCGGTCGATCTCCACGACTCCGAGTGCGTAGAGGACGTCCAGGGACAGGACGAACCACCAGAAAGGTAACGGCGCACGGTGGCCGTTACGCAGTCGCCACTCCCGTAGTCTGGTCCATGTCTGGCTGACCGTCATGGGCCGATCGAGCAGCTGCAGGATTTGGGCGCCGACCACGACAAGCGACCGTTGGGGCGCGATGCCCTTCGTCGGGGTGATCATCCGGAGACTCCTTGAACGGCGCTTGTCGTCCAGTTCGCAGGCGGCTCCTCGAAGATGTCGCATGTCTCGAAGAAGTACGCGAGCACCACCATGACGGCCCTTTCCTGCTCGCGCGACCTTCGTGCGTTGCCGGCTACGTACTCCTGCAGCTTCCAAAGCACATCGCCTGGATCGTCGTACTCAGCCTTGACCTCCCGATAGTAGGAGTTGAAGCCCTGGGCCACCTCATCACGTTCCGTGACGTCGGTCCGGCTCTGGTAGTAGTCCTCGAGCAGGGGGGTGTAGCGCATCGCCTGGACGATCTCATCGCGATCCTCCGGACCGAGCCTGTTGTAGTCCAGCTTGTCCGGAGGTACCTCCCGCGCGAGCGGCTGAGCAGAGGCGTTTCGTCGCTGCGCTACAAGGTGGGCCAGCAGCGGCTCGAGGTCGTTGGGCCCGACGCGCCACACGCGGTCCACTGCAGGAAACTCGCAGCACAGTACGTCGGCGATCACGTCACGTTCCAGCCGGCACAACTCCCGGTGGATCTGTGGGGGCCCCATCTGCTGGAACCGCAGCTTGGAATAGGCGACCGCCGCCTCGTTGAGGGCGATGGACACTTCGGGGTGCACGCCCCGTAGGTCGTTATGCACGAACACGAAGGTGTTGAATTGCCCGCCGCGCTTATCGATGCCCTTCTGCAGGTCGCTGCGGAACTTGCGGCGGACTTCTTTGGCATCCGGCACCTGTGGGCCGTAACAGGCGTACAGCTTCCGGTCATGAAGGCTGAGGCCGTCTGCTCCGATGTCCCCGATGTTGCCGTGAGTCCTGACGTTGATGAAGTCGGGGTACCGGGCACACATGATGCTCTGGAAGAACTGCTCGAACGCGTTCTCGAAGAGCTCCTCCAGCTTGCGGCGCAGGATGGCTCGTACGAAGCACTGATCCTCAATGCTCAGCGCCACGTACCCTCCATCTCTCCGTGAAATCTCGCCTACACAACGTAACCGGTACAGCTGACGCTGTGAAGATCGGTCGCCACGCCGAGTCCGATCTAGACAACACCGAGCAGGCGAGTCGAGTCGCCGGCAGTCGGATTTCCGATCCTCAGGTTCAGGTTCCCGGGTGAATTCGGTACGCGAGCCGGCTGGCTCGCGAATCCGGCCGCCGTTGGACGGATCTTGCCCAGGCGCCCGTCATCAACGTCGGACAGGCGGTCCGGTCCGGCATTGATGAGGTGGCCGGGCTGGCGGTCTTCTCCGGCTCGATCGATGTTACGCAGGGTAGCCGTTTGATACAATGAATATATACAGCTCAGACTTCCTGGGCTGCTAAAAGGGGAGGACCACATCGTGGCAACGACGACGGACAGCCGTCCCGAACTGAGGCTCGTGGAGCCCGGCGACACCACACAATCCGAGCCTGACGGGGCGGGCGCCACCGAGCCCGAGGGCTACCTGCTGTACCTGGACCCTCGTGATCTGCTGGGCCACCGGGGCAACCTGAGGAGCGACCTCGGCGACCTGACCGAGCTGCAGGCCAGCATCGCGGGGGAAGGCGTCCTGCAAGCACTTACCGTGATCCCTGCGGACGGGGGTCGATTCCGGGTAGTGGCCGGGCACCGCCGTACCGCGGCCGCGTCCGCCGTCCTGGACGCCGGCGAATGGAACCCGGCGATCGCCCCGACGGTGCCATGCCTGGTGCGCCCGGATCTGGCGGATCATCCCGCGGAGCAGGTCTTCGCAATGCTGGGTGAGAATGGGCCACGCGTCGACCTGACGGTGAGCGAGCGCAGCCGGGGTTACGCCCAGCTGGCGGCCTTCGACGTGCCACCGGCGGAGATCGCCCGCCGCACCGGCATCAAGGTCGAGCACGTGAAGGCGTCGATTCGGCTCGATGCCATGAGCAACGACGTGAAGGCCAAGGCCGATGCAGGGCAGCTGAACCTCGACGACATCCTGGCGCTGAAGGAGTTCGAGGACGATCCGGAGGTGGAGCAGCGGATCATCGCTGCCGCGGGCACATCGTGGGGTGCGCGACACGAGATGGCGGTGGAGCGTAAGAAGCGAAAGGACAATGAGCGGGCGGCCGAGCTGAAGGCGGAACTGAAGGCGGCCGGGGTGCGCGAGGTCGCGCGGCCGAAGGCATGGCCGTACGAGTCGAAGGCAGTCGCGGTCCACAGGCTCGTCGACGTCGACGGCAAGCCGCTGGAGGTGGAGGCGGTCAAGACCACGGAGGGCTTCGCCGCGTTCGTGGACATGCAGTCCAGCCCGGTGGAGCTCGTGTACGTGTGCCTGGACCCGGAGGGCATGGGCTACACGCGGCCGACCGGCAGCTCCTACCGCTCCCCGGAAGAGCAGAGGCGGGCCAGCGAGAAGCGGGAAGCCGATGAGAAGCGGTGGGCCGCCCTGAACGTGGCTGCGTCGGTGCGGCGCAAGTTCATCAAGGAGACGTGGGGTAGCGCCAAGGCGGTCAAGGAACTGCTGGAGGAGGCGACGCGGACGGCGGCGATCCGTCCGTCCGACCTGACGGCCCGCGACGTGCAGGACTTCCTGGCGGCGCTGGCGGGCGGGTCGCTCGACAACCTTCAGTCGGCGCGCCTGGACCGGTTGCAGCGCGTGTTCGCATGCCGGTGGATCGCTGCGCAGGAGCAGCACCTCATCGACGTCGGCCGGCTGGGCTGGGAGTTCAAGAACCGCCCCGAGCAGGCGATTGCGTGGTTCGACAAGCTGGTCGCCAAGGGCTACGGCCTGTCCCCGGCGGAGGCGGACTTGTGCGAGAGACTGACCGAGCGGGTGGCGCAGGCAGCGGTGGAGACGCAGCAGCAGGCAGCGGCGGAACGCGAGGCCCAGCTGCGTAAGGCCACAGAGGTCGGAGGCGGCGACACGGTGGTGTTCATGCTGTGGCCTGTTCCCGAGGGCGACATCGTGAACTGGCAGCTGGTCGCTGGCGACGGCGAACACATCGACGAGCTGCCCGGCGATGACGTGGCCCAGGTGCAGCAGTGGGCGGCGGGGGTGCTCGACGAGATGGGCTTCGTCGCCACGGCGTGGCAGCAGAGGCACGACGAGGCGTCGTCGACCACCTATTACGTGATCGACCTCGAGGAGGGCGACGGGTGCGCCGAGGAACCGGCTCCGGTCAACGGGGAGCCCGAAGCGGCCGACGGCGAGCCGGACGTGTCCGCGGCAGACGGCGGTGACGATCAGGGAGAACCGGTGTTCGCGTTGTTCGCGGTCGACGCGGGCGGCAAGCCGCAGTGGTGGCTGACCGACGACGACTTCGGCACAGCGATCGCTGACCTGGACGCCGGACCAGACGAGGTGGGCAAGGCACAGGAGTGGGCAGCCGACGTGCTGGCGAGGATGCAAATGCCGATCGCCGGCTGGCGCCTTGTGGGCCGCACCGACCTGGTGCCGGATCACTACCTTGCGGTGTGGGGCGACGAGCAGGACGACCTGCCCGCGCAGGCCGGCTCGGCCGCTGATGACACGGCCGAGGGCGAAACCATCTAGGTATTGCGGCCGCGCCGCGGCTTGAACGTGGGGACTCCCCTCCCGATCAGGGCGGGGAGTCTCCGTCATATATACGGCCGCAGTGTCACTGCTACGCTGGCATTCATGGTGTTGTGGATCGAGATGGCCATCGTCCTGCTCGCCGTGGCCCGGCTGACGCGGCTCATCTGCGCAGACAAGATCACCGACCCGTTCCGTACCGCGGCTGCGCAGCGCTTGAAGCCCGGCAGCATGTGGACCTACCTGCTGTACTGCCGCTGGTGCGTGTCCGTGTGGATCGCCGTGCCCGCCGCCGCGATCTGGTGGGCGGCATCCCCGGCATCGCGCTGGTCGGGGCACTGGTGGCTCGACATCCCGACGACCGCCCTCGCCTTGTCGTACGCGACCGGGCTGCTGGTGCGCGCCGAGCCGGAGGCCTGACCACGATGGCCTGGTGGGGACGACGGCCCAGCGACGAGACCCCGGTCGGACGCGCGACGGCGGTCGTCGCGTCGGCGGCGCGGATGCGTTACGACTCCGCCGGCTCCGTGCGCAGGGTCGGCCGGCAGGAGTGGCAGGACGAGGCGTGGCGGCACTACGAGGAGTGCGGCGAGCTGGCGTACATCGTCGACCTGGTCGCCAAGGCGATGTCGCGGGCCCGGCTGTACATCACCCAGCTCGACGAGCACGGCGACCCGGTCGAGTCACCGGACGCCGCCCCGGGCGACATCAACGACACGTTCCTCGGCGGCCCGGCCCGCCAGTCCGAGCTGCTGCACGAGGTCGGGGTGCAGCTCGGTGTGCCCGGCGAGTGCTACCTGATCGGCGAGCCCGAACGCGACAGCGGCGGCCGCGCGGGCGAGCGCGAGCGGTGGCTGATCGCCTCGAACGACGAACTGCAGGAACGCTCCGGGCAGTACCTGCTCGATCAGGGTGACGGTGCCCGGGAACTGGTCGCGGACGAGACGGTGATCGTGCGGATCTGGGTGCCGTCGCCGCGCAAGCACCTGCTGCCGAAGTCGCAGGTGCAGGCGAACCGGCGGGTGCTGCGCCTGATCGAACGGCTGTCGCAGTACGTGCAGTCGCAGATCGACTCCCGGCTCGCTGGCGCCGGGATCCTGCTGCTGCCCAACGAGCTGTCGTTCGTGCCCTCCGATCAGCAGGACGAGCCCGAGGGCGGGGTGTCGTCGTTCCTGGCCGCGCTGACCGAGGCGATGACCACCGCGGTCCGTGACCGCGACTCCGTGGCCGCGCTGGTGCCGATCGTGGTGCAGGGCCCGGCCGAGCATCTGGAGAAGGCCCGGCTGCTTTCGTTCGCCACCGAGCTGTCCGCCTCGGTGCCGGGCCTGCTGGACGGGGCGATCCGCCGGCTCGCGCTCGGCCTGGACGTGCCGCCGGAAGTGCTGCTCGGGATGGCCGAGACGAACCACTGGTCGGCGTGGCAGCTCGACGAGGCGACCATCAAGTACCACGTCGAGTCCAAGCTGGAGCTGCTGTGCGCGGCGTTGACGCAGCAGATGCTGTGGCCCGCCCTGGACGGTGTCGTCGACGACCCGCGTTCGTGGGTGGTCTGGTACGACACCAGCGAGCTCACCCAGGCCCCCGACCGGGGTAGTGACGCGAAGGACCTGTTCGACCGCGGGGAGCTGTCCGGCAAGGCGCTGCGCCGCGAGACCGGATTCTCCGACAATGACGCCCCGGAACCGGGCGAGCGGGAGCTGCGCCGGCTCTTGGAGATCCTGCGGACCGTGCCCGCGGCCGGTCCGGCGCTGGTGACCCGGCTGCTGGAACTCGCCGGGGTGAGCGCGGACGTCGACGTGCAACTGCTCCTCACCGCGCCCGACGC
The DNA here is from genome assembly GCF_040677315.1 of Actinoplanes sp. NPDC049316. NCBI lineage: Bacteria > Bacillati > Actinomycetota > Actinomycetes > Micromonosporales > Micromonosporaceae > Actinoplanes > Actinoplanes sp. NPDC049316. The sequence goes on from NZ_JBFAQM010000011.1 coordinate 175,639, forward strand.
CCCTGGCGACGGCTCGGCGGACGAGCCGGCGCCGGTCCAGGAGGATCCGGATCGGGCGCCGCCCGACCGTGACCAGGCTGGCATCACGGCGTCGGCTGCCCGGGTGGAGCCGGTGGTCGCCGCGTGCGAAGCGCTGGTGCTCAAGGCCCTCGAACTGGCCGGCAAGCGGATCCTGGGACGGCAGCGCTATCAGCACCGGGACCTGCCGGCCTGGGAATACCACACCGTACGGCCGGCATCGGCCGACGCGGTCCCGCGCCTGCTGACAGGTGCGTTCGCCACCGTGCCGACCGTCGCACCCCGCCTCGGCGTCGACGCGGACGCCCTGACCACGCAGCTGTCGGCGTACGTCGGTGGGCTGCTCATCAGCGGCGCCCGCCACGACCCCGACGCGCTGCGCGAGCACCTCGCCGCAGCGGTCGGCGGTGAGCTGGTGCCAGCATGACCGGCGACGCGTGGAAGCCGCTGCGCCTGGCGCACGCCGCCCAGGTCGCAGCGTGCGAGCAGCGCATGCACGCCGCCGTCCGGGCCGCCCTCACCGCCTGGCTCACCACCGCACGCCGCCTGACGCTGCCCACGTTGACGGCGGCCGCGCTGCCGCCGGACCCCTCGGCGCTGGCCGGCGCCGGCCAGGCGTGGCTGGACGCGATGACCGTGCACCTGCTGCCCGCCGCCGCCGACATCTTCCGGACCGGGGTCGTCGACGCCGGCGCCGACGTCGACCTGCTCGCCGTGGCGGATGCGGTCGCCGAGTACCTCGACCAGCTGCCGAACCGGCTCGCCGGTATCCCGGACGACGCCTGGGCGCAGGTCACCGCCACCATCGCCGAACTCGCCGGGCAGGGCGCCTCGATACCGCGCATCCGGGACGCCATCGCCGACATCCTCGGCCCGGCCGCATGGGACGGCCGCGCGACCACGATCGCCCGCACCGAGACGATCGGCGCGTACAACGCCGGCACCCTGACCGGCTGGCTCACCTCCGCCGCCGTGACCGGCGAGAAGCTGGACAAGGTATGGGTGGCCACCCACGACGGCCGCACCCGCGACGCCCACCGCGCCCTCGACGGACAACGCGCACCCCTGGACGGGGTGTTCCACGCGGACGGGGTGCCGCTGCGCTACCCCGGTGACCCGGCCGCACCGCCACACCTCACGGTGGCGTGCCGCTGCACCATGGTCGAGATCCCCGCCGGTGAGCCGCTGCCCGACATCCCGAAGCATCCCTGGACCGGCCGTACGGGCGGCACAACGGTGACAGCGGCCGCGGCCGCGGAAGGTGGAGCTGGCATGGCCAGATGGGAAGGAACCCTCGCCCCGCTCGGCGAAGTATCGGGGGATCGGCGGGTGTTCGACGCCGACGGCACCTGGTCGTTCCGGGAGTTCCCGCTGCCGCTGCGGTGGGCCCGCGAAGACGCCCCCGGGCACGAAGGCGCGGTCACGATCGGCCGGATCACCGACGGAACTGTCGAAGAAGGGCAGATTACCGGCAGCGGTGACTTCATCGCCGCCATCCCGGAGCTCGGCGAGGCGCTGGAGCTGCTGCGCGCCGGGGTGCTGTACCCGTCGGTCGATCTGGATGATTTCGAGTGGACCCTCACCGACGCCGCCGGGGTGCTGATCGAGGACATGACCGACGAGCAGTTCGAGGCGTTCATCGACTCCGGCGAGGAACCGACGGTGCTGGTCACCCGCGGCCGGGTCATGGCCGTCACCCTGGTCGGCACCCAGGCGTTCCCGCAGGCCGGCATCGCCCTCACCGACGGCGACACCGCGGCCGCCGAACCCGAGGACGATGCGGTGACCGCGGCCGGGCCGCCCGTACAGGCGGCGGCGCCGCTGTACCCGCCCCGGGCCTGGTTCGACGACCCCGGCCTGGCCGAGCTGACCCCGGTCACCGTCACCGCCGACGGTCGCGTCTACGGCCACTTGGCCGACAACGACTGCCACCTGTCGTTCCTGCCCGGCGGACAATGCGTCCTACCGCCGGACGAGGGCGGCTTCGACTGGTTCCACCGCCCCGAAATCCAGACCGCCGAAGGCGACCTGATCGCGGTCGGGCACCTCACCGCCGGCACCGGCCACGCCGACCTGTCCGCCAGCGCCGCCGCCGCAGTCGAGCACTACGACCACACCGGCACCCAAGTCGCCGTGGTTCGCGCCGGCCGCGACCCGCACGGCATCTACATCGCCGGCTCCCTCGTACCCGAGGCCACCCCGGCGCAGGTGCAGCTGCTGCGCCGCTCCCCACTGTCCGGCGACTGGCGCGTCATCGGCGGCCAGCGCCAGCTTGTCGCCGCGCTATGCGTCAACGTCGGCGGGTTCCCCGTCGTGCGGGGCCGCTCCGCCGGCGGCCGCTCGGTGTCCCTGCTCGCGTCCGGCTGGACCGGTTGGCAACCCTCCACTACCACCGCCCGGCGGCGGACCGGGCTCGTCATGGCCGACTCCGCCACCCTCGACGCCGCCGTACGCCGCGCCGTCGCCGCCGGCTTCGCCGCCGAACGCCAAGCCGCCGAACGGCGCCAGCAGGCCGACGCCATCGCCGAGACGATCGGCCGGGACCGGCGCCTCGTCGATGCCCTCGCCGCCGAAGTTCACCCAACCCAGCACGTAACCACCCACCTATCGAAGGAGATGAGCTGATGGCCGGATGCGGCTGCGGAAACCGCCGAACCACCACCGTGTGGCTGCTCGAGTACGAGAACACCAGCCGGGCCGCCACCCAACACGCGACGAAGACCGACGCGGAGATCGCCGACGCCCGCAACGGCGGCGGCGGCACCATCCGTCCCATCTCCAAGTAGGTCCCCCGCCTGGTGACGGTCAGCTCGACCCGCTCCCGACTCGAACAGCCGCGCACCACCTGGGGAGCACCGATGCGACTGATCATGTTCAACACCACCATGGGCGTGGCCGCCGGCCTCGCCCTCATGCTCGTCCCCCGCTTCTGGGCGGTCGCCAGCGACGCCCGCCCGCCGCTGCTACTCGTCAACCGCGACCGTGCCGCCGGCGGCTGGGCCGCAACGTTCGGCCTGCTTGGGACGATCCTCACCAGCCTCGGATTCGTCATGACGGTGTGGCATCCCCTGGCCCCCGCCAAGGACTACATCGACACGATCTTCGGCGAGCCGACCCTGATCCTCGGCGTCCTGCTGCTCGCCGCCGCCTGGTACCTCGCCCGCCACGGCGACTCCCTCGACGAAGACCGGCTGCGCGCCGCACTCGGCCCGGCGAGCTGGGTGGTGTTCTGGCTCGGCATCGTCCTCGCCTGGTGCGCCGCCGCGATCGCCCGGTTCAATGTGGTGTCGTCGGCGCCGGCCGAGGAACCCATCACCGGGCTGCTGCACGACTGGCCGATGATCGAGAACCTGTTCTTCGCCATCGTCCTGTACGGCCTCGCCGCCGTCGGCTGCCTCGCCTTCCCGTTCGCGATCCGCGCGAACAGCCGCATCGCCTGGCCGCTCATGTACTGGGCGTTCACCGTGTCCGGCATCGCGTTCGCGTTGTTCTCGGCGATGAACTTCTACACGCATACCGGCCTGCTCATTAACCTTGGAACAGACGGCGCTGACTTCCGGTGGTGATCGACTTCCGCCGAACAACGAGATGATCGGGTACATGACCATCGCTGCCGCTCTGCGTGTCACGGACCGAGGCCGGCCGTCCAGTAGACGGCCGGCCTCGTCTGCTCGTACCCTCGTTACTGCATGACCTGCAACAACGGCGAGATCTGGGTGCCAGCCCATGACCTCAGCACGACGATCAGGACGGCGAACCCCGTCAGGATCGTCAGCAGGCGGAGGGTCTCGGCCCATCCCCCTGTGATTGCGGCCTGCACCGTGGACCACATGCTGTGGTCCTTTCGCGGTGCAGGCCCTTCTTCGTCGTCGGGCGAGTCGCGTCGTGGCACTGCTCCTGCTCCTTTCCTCTCATGCGGAGCCGACCTCCGCCTTGTTCTCTGCCGGCGGGTCCACGGCGGTACTTGCTGCCGCGTGTCGCCGCACGGCCTTCTTGGCCGTGAGTTGAAGTGCCGCCCGTGCCGCTTGGCTGTACGGCGCAGATAGCGCTCGGTGGACGACTGTCCGGTAGCCGGTCGGGGAACGCGCATCGCGTTTGTACTGGGGGTGCTCGAGGAGCAAAGGTGCCCCGTCCGGGGTCTTCTGCTCCCGGAGTTCTCGGTAGCCCCTCTCGGCTGTCCGCTCGGAGATGCCGTACCAGGCGGGCGCCCGCTCGACGGCCATGGCGAAGCTCTGTTCCTGGGTGGTCTCGGACAACATGATGAGGAACAGTGCTTTGCCCGGGAACGTGAGGTTGTCGACGAGTCCGGTCGTCCAGTATTCGTACGGGATCGTGAGGAAGCCCTTGCCGACCGTCGTCCGGTCGCTGCCAGGGTTGTCCCAGGTAGCGCCGCTGCCGTCCTCTCGTAGCGGCGCAACGATGATCTTTCGGCCGCTGTTCTGGCGGACTGCAAGCTTGTTTTTGACGAGCGTGTCGAAGGCCAATGACGCCGACTGCGTCGAGCACGGCTTCTTCGGGGAACCGAGCATCTTGGCCCAGGTCGCCAGCGGGAGCGGAGTTCCCGTGAGTACCGGCTCCAACGCGTGGAGCAGGAGGAATGCGTCGAATGCTCGCTCCTGTCGGCCCTTGACCATGGCGGCGAGAAGCGAGGCGCGGGAGCCGGTCGCGTCGTCGGCCTTCTGCACGAACGCCTTCCTAATCTTGGCGAACCCGCGTTTCGCGTCGGCCATCAACTCTCGCCGAAAGTCGAGGCCATCGGCCTCGGCCTCGTCGTGGATGTGCGCGAAGGGGTTCTCCATGGGGCAAGACACTAGATTCCTGGGCGGGCGCGAACAAGCTTGGTAAGTCGATCGAGACCGTGTTTCCGGGTGCCACTATGAGAAGCCGTGTGACGCCACATGCGAAGCCAGATGCGAAGACGCTGAGAAGCCGGAAACCCGGGAACCGCTAGTCGGCCGAAGTACGGCATCTCCGGGAGAGCGGGCGTCCGCGACAGCGGATTTCCACACGACCTCAGACGCTGACGCTCCAGTCTTCATGCCGGGGTCTTCAGGAGGCACCCACGGCCCGCCGCCGAAGGTAGACGAGGACAATCCCGTATCATCAGCGATAACCGCCGATGCTGGCTGCGGGCCGGTCGGGACTGTTGTCCCTACCGTGCCGAGGAGAGCCACCGGTGGAGTTCGAGATTCCCGAGACCCTCGACGGTCTCGACCTGGACGCGTTGACCGCCCTGGAGAACGATGCGGTCGCCGCGTTCGACGCGCTGCGCGACGATCCGGAGCTGACGGGCGACGGTCTCGCGCGGCTGCGCGAGCTGGCCGGCTTCGTGCGGCAGGTCCGAGCCCGTGAGGGCGAGATCATGGCCGCTGCGGCGCAGGTCGCCGCCGAGCTGGACGACCTCGCCGGGCAGGTCCACGGCGACGACGACAGCGACGACGATGCTGGCGACGATGACGAAGCCGACCCGGCCGACGGCGCCCGGCAATCGCAGGGCGAGCCGGCGCCGCCGGCTGCCGGCGAGATCCCGGTCGAGCCGGCCGAGCCGGAGCGGACGCCGGTTCTCGCCTCGTTGGCCCGGCGTGCGGCCGCCCGGCAGCCGAAGCCGCGCACGGCGGTGTCGGCGCGCTCGGCAAGGGTGAAGGCCGCGCCCGACGTGCCTAACGTGCCCAACGGACACCTCTTCTCCTCCGTCGAGGACCTGGCGTCGGCGGTGGATGAGCGGTTCGCGGCGATGCCCCGCGGCGCGACGGTACGGACCCGGATCAAGCAGGGCGTGGCACGGATCGAACTGCCCACGGAGCACGGCCTGGTCGCGTCGACCGGTGACGACTTCGACGTGGTCGAGGCGGCGGCGTCGCAGTCGCGGCTGTCCGGCGGGAACCTTGTCGCGGCCGGTGGCTGGGGTGCACCGTCAGAGACGCTGTGGGACTTGTGCCCCGGCCTGGAGACCTCGGAAGGGATCCTGGATCTGCCGACGGTGACGGTGACCCGGGGCGGTCTGCGGTACCCGACGGGCCTGGACTTCCGGGAGCTGTTCAGCGCAATCGGGTTCGTGCAGACCGAGGCGGACTCGATCGCCGGTAACGACAAGAGCTGCTACCGGGTGCCGACGCCCGGGTGGGACGAGACCCGCCTGGAGGTCGACGGGATCTGCCTGGAGCACGACATCGTGCAGAACGCGGTGTGGCCGGAGAACACCCGCGAGGTGGTACGGCGGGCGCTGGTCGCCCACGACCACAAGATCAACGCCCGGTTGATCGCGAAGATGGCCGCGGCGACCGCGTCCACGGCATTCACCTTGGCGCTGGGCTCCGACATCGACGGCGACCAGACGACCACCGGTGTGCTCGGCGCCGTCGCGATGGCGGCGACGGACTACCGCCACCGCTACCGGATGGGCCGGCGCGCGACGCTGGAGATGCCGGCGCCGTCGTGGCTGCTGGACTGGATCCGCGCGGACATGGCCCGCCGGGCGGGGCAGAACTTCTTCGACATCACCGACGAGCAGATCACCGCCTGGTTCACGCGCCGCAATGTGCTGCCGCGGTGGGTGTACGACTGGCAGGACGGCTACGTCAACCCGGCCGGTGCCGGGTTCGGCGGGGCGGCCACGCCGCAGCAGTGGCCGGGCTCGGTGGACCTGCTGCTGTACGCGCCGGGCACGTGGGTGAAGGGCACCCGCGGGATCATCGAGCTGGCGGCGGTGTACGACTCGACGAAGCTGCGCGACAACGAGTACATCGCGTTGTGGTCGGAGGAGGCGACGCTGCTGGTCAAGCGGTGCTACGCCTCGTACAAGCTGACGGTGCCGCTGTGCCCGTCCGGGGTGACCGGGCAGCCCATCGCGTTCGACTGCGTCGCCGCGTGAGCGCCGCGCGCATCGGGCGGGCAAGGGCGTGGTCGTCGTGGTGACGCAGCCGTGGGTGACGGTCACCGCGCCGGCCTCGGTGCCGTACCGGTACGGGCTGTTCTCCGCCGCAGCTGTACTCGACCCGGTCGACACCCGCGAGTTTGTGGCCGGCGTGCAGTGGGAGCAACTGTGCCTCGACGCGCCCGCCGCGGCGCTCGCGCCCGACGTGCCCGGGCCGCGGCCACCGATGGAGCTCGAAGCCGACGTGGAGATGGCGCATGCCGGACCACCGATCCGGCTCTACACCGGTCTCGTGTCGGCGCTGCCGGGCCGTGAGGACCTCATCGAGCAGGCACGGCAGAAGCTGACGTTAATCGAGCAGCAGTCGGTGGAGCACTACGCGTGGACCGGCGAGGCCGGCAACCGGCCGCGCCTGGCGGACCCGTCGACCGAGGTGTTGGGCGGCTCGGCGCAGCCGAGGGATGTGCTGACCGGGGTGGGATTGCTGGAGGCGTTCATCTCCGATCGCACCGGCTCGATCGGGGTGCTCTGGGCGCCGCGATTCACCGCGTCACAGCTGACCGGTGCACAGCTGACCCGGGTCGAGGGGCCGCGGACGGTGGCGCCGCTGGGCAACCCGATCGTATTCGCGCACACCAGCGGGGTCGGCCCCGACGGCCAGGTCCCGGCGAGCGGCGAAGCGTGGCTGTACGCCACGGGGCCGGTGATGGTGCGGCGCGGGCCGGTGTCGTTGCCGACGCTGCCGCAGGCCCTGTCGACGGTCAACAACGAGGTGTTCGCCGTCGCGCAGCGCCCCTACCTAGTCGGGTGGGGTTGCGCGCAGGCGGCGGTGAAGGTGCGGCTGCCGCAGGCGGCGTGAGCGGAAGGGGACGACATGACGGTGACCATCCACCCTACGGATGGCGATGACGCGCGCCGGCTGGCCCGACGGCTGCTGAAGGCGGCAGGCCCGGAGCGGCACCACGAGGTCCGCACGACGACCGGCGGCGCCGGCGACCTGGCATTCGATGTACCGGCCGACCTGGCGGATCGGGTGTTCGGGCTCGGAGAGGTTCCCGCTAGCGCTGAGACTCCCCGTAGAGGGCCTGCTGAACCGCCTACTCCGGAGGAGTCCGAGACCACAGCAGCGTCGAGCGTGGAGGCGACCGGTGACACCGGCGAAGAAGCGCCCCCGCCTGCCTCCGGCGTGGGCCGGGGTTCCGGCAGGACGGGGAACCGTCGGCCACGCAGCCGCTGAATCAACAGCGCCGAACTCACATCAGCGAGACAACGCTTCTACCAGGGGCTAAGCTCCCTGTCTTAGAACATATGTGCGACTCGGTTTTACGCGTCTTCCCCCGCGGTGTCGCTTCTGCGTGCCTGTTGGAGGAGGAGAGTCGATGCGCGCCGGGCCCTCGAACTCGCCGTCAGCCTGGGACGGCCCGCGGCGCGTGGCCGGACGCGAGGACGTCCAACGGATCCTGGCGGAGGTCACGAACGCCGGCCTGCACCGCGGGAACACCGCGTTGGCGCACCGGCTCGTGCAGACCGTCGACACCGCGGCCTTGGAGACGCCGGATGCCGCCCGGGTGCTGCCGGTCATGGCCGAGCTGGCCGCCGGGTTGCTTCCCTGGCCCGGTGGCATCCGCCGCGGCGCGACCGTGTCCGTGCGTGGCTCGACCTCGCTGGTGCTGGCTCTGCTGTCCGAGGCGATGCGTCAGGGTTCATGGGCGGCAGTGTGCGGTATGCCGAACCTCGGTCTGCTCGCCGCCGGGGAGGACTATCGCCTGGACCTGGCCCGGCTCGCCCTGGTCCCGGCGCCAGGACCGGACTGGCCGGCGGTGGTCTCCGCGCTGATTGACGGCCTCGACGCCGTCGTGGTTTCCGCGCCCGGGCCGGTCGCCGACAGTACGGCGCGGTCGCTGATGGCCCGGGCCCGGCAGAAGGACTGCGTGCTGCTGCCGGTCGGGGCACCCTGGCCCGGCAGCGACCTGGCGATCGAGGTCACCGCCCGGTCCTGGTCCGGCCTCGGTGTCGGACGAGGCCGCCTGAAACGGCAGCAGCTCACCGTGCAGGCGGCGGGGAAGGGGCGCGCGGCCCGGCCGCGGACCGCCGCGGTGACCCTGCCGCCCCACCAGGCGGAATTGCATTTGTTGCAACACTCGACCGAACGTCGGCATTCGTAGATGCGCTGCTCAGGGGCAGTATGGCTCACGTACGGGATGGCAGCCGATGAGCCGCGGTCTGGGGTCGGGGATTCGCTGCAACGATGTTGCGTCTGATACAACCGTCGGGTGCAGCGTGACGTCCCCGGCTCGGCGGGTCTGGTGCTCGCGGCGAACGTGGTGCATCTGGACCCGGCGCCCGCGGTGTTCGAGGCGATGTTGCGTGGTTGGGACACTCAGCAGCGGGCGCGCTTTCTGACTGAGTCAACGGTGCGTCCTCGGCTGCGGCTAATACGTAGGCTGGTGGAGTTCTCGAACCTGTACCCGTGGCAGTGGACACCGGCGGAGTTCGAGGCGTTCATCGTGCATCTGCGGTCGGGATCGCGGCCGTTGGCGCTGTCGACGGCGCGTGGGTACGGGCTGTCGATTCGGTTGTTCTGTGAGTACCTGACCGACGCCCGGTACGGCTGGCCGGCGCTGTGTGTGCAGCGTTTCGGTGAGGCGCCGCAGCAGGTGGTGCACGAGGACAACTCGGTGCTGCACGTCGAGGACTACGAGGGTGACCCGCGGCGGCGGCCGTTCACCTACGACGAGGTGCAGGCGCTGTTCGACGCGGCGGACGGGCTGGTAGAGACGATTCGTTCGCACGGCCGCAAGGGCAGCTTGACGGCGTTGCGGGACGCGGCATTGCTGAAGGTGACCTACGCCTATGGTCTGCGGCGGCAGGAGGTGGCCCGGCTGGACCTGGCGGACCTGCGCACGAACGCCAAGGCGCCGCGATTCGGGCGATGTGGAGTGCTGGCGGTGCGGCACGGCAAAGCCGCCCGGGGTGGACCGCCGCAGCGGCGCACCGTGCTGCTGGTGCCGGAGATGGACTGGGTGATGCCGGTGATCGAGCATTGGCTGCGCGAGATTCGTCCGACGCTGCGGCCGGGCCGGCACCCGGCGCTGTGGATTACCGAACGCCGCGGCCGGGTGTCGCTGCGCTCGGTCAACGCGGCGTTCACCGCGGCGCGGAATGCGGCGGGACTGGACTCTGCGCTTGATTTGCACTGCTTGCGGCACTCCTACGTGACGCATCTGATCGAGTTCGGCTATCCGGTGAAGTTCGTGCAGGACCAGGTCGGTCACAAACACGCCAGCACGACGTCGATCTACACCAGCGTGTCGGATGAGTACCGCAACCAGCTGTTGCAGCAGTCGCTGCAAGGGCGTCTCGGACGAATGTGGGGCGATCCGCTGTGATCAAGAAGATGGGCTACGACTGGCACCTGCGCCAGCTGATGGCCGCGAAGGGCTGGTACCAGACCAGCGACCTGGTGCCCCTGCTGGCCGAGCGCGGCATCACGCTGTCGCGCGAGCAGGTGTTCCGGCTGGTCACCCAACCGCCGCAGCGGTTGTCCATGGACACCCTCGTTGCGCTATGCGACATCCTCGCCTGCACGCCGAACGACCTGATCGAGCCGAAGGTGGTCAACACGACGGTGCGCAAAGAGGCTGTCGGCGGTGCCCGGCCGACCGCGCCGTCGGCGCAGCGCAGCACGATCCGGCGACCGACGTTCGAGTGAGCAGCCGCAATCCACGTCCGTCTTATGCCGGCAACCCGATCACGGCGGTTCAGCAGCGGCTGATCGACCATGTGGTCACCATTACCGGAGCGACATTGACTCGCGACGCCGCCCGGCAGGTGCTGCAGGCCGCTCGAAGCTGGACACCGAGATCGTTGCGGGAACTGGATCGCCACCTCAACGCCTTCCCGCACGCGTTGAGCGCTCCGGACCCGCACGCCCCGCGGTCGGTCGCCCGTCTCGCGCACGCGCTGATCGCCGCCGGATACGCAGCGGTGGTAACCGCACCGGCCTGCGTGGTCTGTGGCCAGGCCAAGCCCGATCTCGGCGACTTCAGCGAGCCGCACCCAGACGGCTCAGGGCGGTGCTGCTCGGCCTGCCGCACCCGGCTACGGGCAGTGCCGTGCGCCCGCTGCGGCGTGCTCGGTGCCCGCGTCGCGCGGCGCCCTGAAGGGATCATCTGCCGCCGCTGCTACAAGGATGAGCCCGACCGGCAGCAGCCGTGCGCCGGCTGCGGCCGCGTCACCGCACCGAACGGCCGCACCCCGGACGGCGAACCGCTTTGCCGAAGCTGCCTGCCCCAAACCATGCACTCCTGCAGCGTCTGCGGCCGCGAGGCGGCGACGAAAGCGATCACCGACCAGGGTCGCGTCTGTGCACGCTGTTACACACCCGCGCCGCGCACCTGCGGCCACTGCGGTGAGCTCCGCCCGATCTATCAGCGCGCCCGTGAAAATCTGCCGGATCTGTGCCATCGCTGCCTCGTGCGCCTGCAAGCCCCGTGCGTGGTCTGCGGCCGGACCCGCCGCGGCCGGTTCAGCCCGGACCGGCGGTTCCACTGCGACAGCTGCCACCCGCAACCGACACGGCGATGCAGCCGCTGCCAGCGCCGCCGATACACCCGCGCGTTCTGGCCCTGCGGGCCGGTTTGCACGGCCTGCCACGACCAAGTCCTCGCCAAGCCCGACGCCTGCCCAAAGTGCTCACAAGTCCGCGCCCTGACCGGGGTAGGGCCGAGCGGGGAGACCGAGTGCGGACCCTGCACCATCGCCCGCCACCGGCAGCAGCAACGCCTGCGAGAGCAGGCTCGCGCCCACGCCGCCGCCATCCAGCCGGCGTCTACGCCGGCCTCGGAGCATCGCGACTATGTCTGCGGTTCATGCGGCATGACCGGGTACGCCCAGACCGTCGGGCGCTGCACCCACTGCGCGCTCACCGATCGGGTCACCGAACTCCTCAGCGACGCCAACGGCACCATCTCCCCGCAACTGATGCCGTTCGCCGGGTTCCTGCTGGCCACCTCCACACCGCAATACCTCTGGTCCTGGCTGCACCGCAGCGCCGGCGCCCGCTTGATCGCACAACTCGCCACCAGCACGGCTCCCATCGACCACCACGCCCTCGACCAGTTGCCCCAGAGCCAGGAAGTGATCCATCTACGGCAACTGCTGATCGCCGCGGACGTCCTACCACGCCGCTTCGAGCCGCTCGCCCTGCTCGAACCCTGGCTGGACCGGCAACTAACCGCCCGGCCCCGCAGCCATGACCTGCTGATCCGCCCCTTCGCCCAATGGATCGTCCTGCGCCGCGCCCGAAACGCGCACCGGCACGGCCGATTCACCTACGGCTCCGCCGGCAACAGCCGAGGACGCCTGCGCCAAGCCCTGCACCTGCTCGACTGGCTCACCGCTCAGCAGCGCAGCATCGCCGAGCTCACCCAAGCAGACCTGGACCAGTGGCTCACCGAGGGATCCCACTACACCCGGCGCGATGTCGCGTCGTTCCTCGCCTGGACCGCCGCCCGGCGGCTCACCCCGAAGCTGACCGTCGCCCGACAACGCAGCGACATCCCCACCTGGTTCCTCGACGAGGACCAGCACCTGAACCTGCTGCGCCGCTGTCTCACCGACACCTCTCTACCGCTGACCGTCCGGGTCGCCGGCGCGTTGATCCTGCTCTACGGCGCGCGGGCCACCACCGTCGCCGCGCTCACCACCGAGCATCTGTCCACCGGCTCCCGCGGCGCCTACCTCAGCCTCGGCGACACCCCCGCCCTATTGCCGCCCACTCTCGCCGAGCTGATCAACGACCTAGCGGCACAACCTCACCGATTTGCCGCCGCCGTCCGCCAACCTCGCTACCTGCTCCCAGGACAGCCACCGACGCGCCCGATCAACCCCGCATCACTCTCGGCGCTGCTGGGTCGCTACGGCATCCCGGCCAGAGCCAGCCGCAACACCGCGCTGATCACACTCGCCGCCGACCTGCCCGCACCCGTCCTCGCCAGCCTGATCGGCGTCGCACCCGCCACCGCCGACGACTGGAGCCGCTGGGCCCAAGTCGACTGGGGCAGCTACCTCGCCGCCCGAGACGCCATCCCCGAGTAGGGCGTTCTGTGCAAGTTCCGGGCCGTGCTGTGTCGCGGAGGACTTGCCGATGCTGTCCGCCGGCGACGTGCACCACGCGTGCATGCACGCCGCAACGGACCCGGCGAGCCGCTCCGCTGCTTCAGCGGTCTGTGCAGATGGGCTCAAGAAGAACTCAATCTGATGAGGGTCTCTGCACCCCCGGCCGATGAACCGAGCGAGGCCCGCAGCACCGCGCTGCAGGGAGCCTGTGCCGGAAGGAACGACATGGTGAGGCAGTCAACGACAACGCGGCGCGCGGTGGCGGCGTTGGTCGGTCCTCTGGCCGCCGTGGGGCTGATCGGCGCCGGAACACCGGCTCACGCAGCTGGCGGGTCGGCCGCGCCGGTCTCGGTCATCGTGCGTACCGGATCGGCGCAGGACTCGGCCCGGGTCCAGGCGGCCGTCCGCGCCGCCGGGGGCACGGTCGACCGGCCCCTCGCCCTCATCTCCGGCTTCGCCGGCCACGTGCCACCGGCAGCGCTGACGGCCCTGCGGACCACGCCCGGCGTGACGGCGGTGACCACCGACCAGTCGGTGCGCCTCAAGGCGGACAAGTGGCTCGACGACGGCGGAAAGAACGCGCCGGTCGAGACGATCAAGAAATCGGCGGGCGGCAAGAAGAAGGACAAGAGCGTCGACACGGCGTCGCTGACCGGCGCCGGCGTCGGCGTGGCGCTCATCGACTCCGGCATCGCCCCGGTCCCGGGCCTGGACCAGCCGGGCAAGGTCATCAACGGGCCCGACCTGTCCTTCGAGTCGCAGGTCCCCGGCCTGACCAACATCGACACGTACGGGCACGGCACCCACATGGCCGGCATCATCGCCGGCAGCGACCCCGCCACCGCGGCGGGCACGCCCCGCTACGACGGACTGGCTCCCGGCGCCCACCTGATCAGCCTGAAGGTCGCCGCCGCCGACGGCGCCAGCGACGTCTCCCAGGTGATCGCGGGCATCGACTGGGTCGTCGCGCACCGCAACGACGCCGGGCTCAACATCCGGGTCCTGAACCTGTCCTTCGGCACCGACTCCACCCAGAGCGCGGCGCTGGACCCGCTCTCGTACGCCGTCGAGGCGGCGTGGCGCAAGGGCATCGTCGTGGTGGTCTCGGTCGGCAACGACGGGCCGACGGCGACCCGGGTGACGATGCCGGCAGCCAACCCGTACGTCATCGCGGTCGGCGCCGCCGACGCGGCCGGCACCGAAGCGCGCACCGACGACACCGTCGCCGGCTTCAGCACCCGCGGCAGCACCGCCCGGCACGCCGACCTGCTGGCCACCGGACGCTCGGTGGTGTCACTGCGCAATCCCGGCTCGTACATCGACACCCTGTACCCGGGCGCGCGGGTCGCCGACGCGGCCGGTCAGCAACGGTTCTTCCGCGGCAGCGGCACCTCCCAGGCCGCCGCCGTGGTCTCCGGATCGGTGGCGCTGCTGCTGCAGCAGCGCCCCACGCTCACCCCGGACCAGGTCAAGAAGCTGCTCATCAGCACCGCGGACCCGATCGCCGGCGCGGACGCGGTCGCGGCCGGCGCGGGACAGCTCGACATCGCCGAGGCCGCGACCCTGACACCGCCCAAGGACAAGGACGCCACCCAGAACTTCCCGGCCGCCACCGGCCTGGGCACCCTCGAGGGCGCCCGCGGCACCAGCCACGTCACCGACGACACCACCGGCATCGACCTGCGCGGCGAGAAGGACATCTTCGGCGCCACCTGGAACCCCAAGACCTGGACTGCCGCGGCCAAGGACGGCAAAGCCTGGACGGGCGGCTCCTGGAACGGCACCGTCTGGACCGGCACCGCCTTCACCGGCACCTCCTGGACTACCAAGACCTGGGCGCCAGCGGCGTGGACCGCGCAGAACTGGGCCGGGCGGTCGTGGACCGGCTCGGCGTGGACCGGACGGTCCTGGACCGCCGGCGCCTGGACCGGACGCTCCTGGACCAGCGGCACCTGGTGCGGCCGCTCCTGGACCAGCCGCAGCTGGGTCTGACACCCACCGCGGCGATACGGCACCACCCGCATCTGAGCAACGAGGCTGTCCAGGCGCGTGCTACTTCTCGAATTCGAAACTGTGCCGACCGGGATGCGCTTCCGGAAGCAGGCAGTCGTCGGCGGTGTCTTCGTCGCTACGGTCGCAGGGTTCCCGCAGCAGCAGCTCACGACGGCGCACGTCCCAGCGCAGCCACCACCAGCGGTCACCGCCGTGAGCGGCCGCGACGAAGGCGGCATGCGCGTCGTCGTGGCCGGCGGACAGCTCGCACGCGAGCCGACTGCTCGGCGGACACTCCAGCGCACGCAGCACCGACAGCTCGCGGCCGGTGAGCGTGGTCGCCGCGGCGCACGACGGCCACAGCCACGTCGCGCACCCGTCGGTCAACATCACCCTCACCTCGCAGGCACCATGGCTACGGCCAGGGTGACTCACTCTCAGGGCTTCCGCAGCTCAGCGCCCCGCTGGTTATGGTGAAGCTCAGTGCGCCCGTTTGGGCGTCACCGTGACGCGGATGCGAACGCAGTTCGGCCCGCCGTCGTTCAGGTATGAGCCGTGAGGGGGGAATCCCTTGAATCCGTCCGCGGCGCTGCCGATCACCGCCTTCCTCGTGGTCGTGACCGTTGATCTGTGGGTTTACCGCGACGCCCGAAATCGGCAACGGCGCGGGAACCCCGCCACCGTCGCGGTGGGCTCGCTGCGCGTCGAGACGCCCGAGGCATGGTTTCTTGGCTGTCTGCTGCTCGTGGTCGTTTTCGTCCCGCTGTACCTGACTGCCACGGGCCGCAACCCGTTCGCCCGCCGCTCCTCATAGGCTGGAAACAGCCTCACAACCGGGAGAGCCCTAAAGGGCTCAAAGGGACGGCTCAGCGGCAACGCGAACACCACCTTCGAATAGTGCGATACAGCGCGGTGGTCGCCGAACGAATCCGGTCGCGACTTCCCGGCCCTCGCGTTCGACGTCCTCCGTACGGGTGCCACACCCCCGGCCTGCGCACCAGCGACCCGTCACCGCTCTAGCGTCGCAACCAGCCGGGCGCACGGTGCGGGCCCGGCCGGTGAGGGGACGAGGGCATGAGGCCACAGGTGACGCGGCGGATCATCGCTACGGCGGCCACGCTGACGCTCGCGGCTCTCGCCGCGGCAACGCCGGTCACGCCGGTGCAGGCCGGCGGCAAGTACGGACCACGGCTGCTGGTGAAGATCGCTGTGCCGATGGTGAAGGCCGCTACGCCGGCCTGGGTCAAGACCTGGTGGACCACCCGATCGGACATCTGCGACGTGCGGGTCACCGTGACCGGTGGACCGGACATCGCCGCGGTGACGTATCCGAGCAACACCGGCACCTACACCTCGTTCTTCCGCAGTGCGGACCTGGCCCGCGGCCAGGTCGACTACACCGCGATGAAGCTCACCACCACCGCGGACGCGGCCGGGTGGATCACCCTGGACCTCGCGGTCGCCTACACCAAGCTGCCCGGCGCCAGGCAGCACGCGGCCTACAGCGCCTGCACCGGCAAACGCGCCGAGCGCACCACCCACGCGCAGCTGTACGTGCGGCCCCGCCGCTGACGCCGGACCCCGCCACCGGGACGCGGGACTACTGCGGTTCCGGTGGCCACAGCCGCAACCCGGCCCGCACCGGGCGCGCCCCGGCCGCTGTCGTCAGCGGTGCAAGGTCGCGCTGTACCTGCTCACCCAGGTCCGCCAAGTCGGCACCGATCGCCGCCAGCAGAACGGCGTCGACGCCCTGCGCCCCGAGGTCCGCCAACACTTCCGCGGTGATCGTCAGATGCTCATCCAGCAGCTCCGCCAGTTCCTCAACCACCATCGTGAACGACGCCGCACCGCCCATCCACCGACCGTAAACCGCACCGGGGGCGACGAGTGGGCGTTCTCAACGCCGCGGCGAGCGTCGCGGCCGGCCGCCACCACCTCGGGGCACGTAGCTGAGCAGCGCCACGAGGAGCGGGCCGAAAGCTGCGGGCGGCCCAATGGCCAGGCGCCCTGCGAGAGCGTCACCCGACGGCGGTAGCCCGCGAGACCGATCGTCGGCTCAGAGCCGGTGGTCTGTTGATGGGGCCGTCGAGGGCGGCGACGGCCAGGGCGAAGGCGAAGAACATCAGGGACAGGTTGACATCGGTGTAGCCGTAGAACGGGGTGATCACCAGCGCGATCACGGGGACGGCGCTGAGCCACTTGCCGGGGGCGCTGACCGCGGCGGCGCTGCGCCAGGCGACCAGCGCGAGGAAGGCGATCAGGATTAGCAGCGCGGGGATGCCGTAGCTGTAGATGATCAGCCACAGCTGGCCCTGGGTGCCGAGCGGCTCGGTGGCGTGGGTGGTGTCGACCATGCGGGGTCCGCCGTAGCCGAGCAGCGGTGAGCGCCAGACCGCCTGCAGGGTCTGCACGTAGAGGTCGGCCCGGTCGGTGGTGGAGTCAGTGTTGTTCACCCGATTCGAGATCAGCTCGCCGACCGGGATGAGCAGGGTGGCAATCCAAATCAGGACCGCGACCGCGGCAAGAGACAGGATCAGCCGCACATCGCCGCGCAACAGCGCGCGCAGAGCGAGGTAGAGCAGCCCGGCGCCGAGACCGATGAACATGCCCCGGTTGAGGGTCATGAACGCCGGTACCAGCGCGAACGGCAGCGAGACGAGCACCGCGGTGCGCAGCGCCCCGGTGCGCACCGAGCTGAGGTAGGCCATCATGCACGGCGTCAGGACTGCGAACGCGGTGCCCCAGTTGTTGGTGTACGGGTACGGGGCCGCGGTCCGGTAGTACGGGCTGCGGCTGAGCGGGTTGTACTCGGTGGCATGGCTGTGCACCAGAGCCCGCAGGCCACGGTTGCCGACAATGGCATCGGGCAGCGCGATCTCGGTCGGCGTGGTGATCGCGAATGTCGGCTTGACCACACCGATCCAACCCACCGCGATCATGCCGAGCCAGTACAGCGCCAGCGGTGCGCACAGCCGCCGCCAGGCGACGCCGTCGCGGGCAGCGGTGTACACGTACAGATAGACGATCAAGGCGGTGGCCAGAAACCCGAACCGCAGGACGAACATCGGCAGCCCGCTGACCCGGTCCAGCCGCACCACGCTAATGACCACGATCGACAGCAGCACGAGCCAGAGACCGGCACCGACCGGTAACCGAACCCGGCCGCGGCTGAGCAGCACCACGCCCAGGAGCAGCCCGCCCCCAGGCCATAACAGATGCAGGCCGCCGAGCAGCCACCACAGCGGCATCAAGCCGAACAGCGCGTACAGCGGCCACAGGGGCAACCGCGTCCGGAAACCGGCGGGACGGCCCGTACGCCGCGCGGGTACCGGCGCGACGCCGATCCACCGGCGCGCTCGCAAGGCAGCGACACGCACCCGGCCGATCGCCAGCCCTGCAGCGTTGCTCGGCGTCATCGACACGGCGCACGAATCTACCCGACCCGGCTGGCGACTGCGATGAGGGAAACGATGACGGTGACCTGGCGTAACGACCGCAAGAGGTGCATTCCGGGACATGGGTCGGCCGACCTCGTGGTGGCCACTTAAGACCCAATTCCGTGTGGGACCACGTCAGACCGTCAGGACCACTGATCCAGTCCACCGAATATCGCACCCATCGAATACCGACCCTGCACCGGCTGAGTCGCTCACCGGACCCGATCCGTACCAGGTGCAGTCGGCTCCGGCGCCGCATTCCGAACAGTCCGCGCGCAGGAACGCGCTTCCGGACATCGGTCCGGGCATGCAGAGGGCCGCCGAGGCGGGACGGCTGGCATCTCGGCCGGTCGACCCGTGGGCGGACCTCGTGCCGCCCAGCGTTGCACGGCGAAACACCAAGCGGCGTACCCGGTGACCCGGGTCAGTCCGCAGACCGTCGGCCGCCCGGGTCCGGCGGTCCGGGTTGCCAGCGTTCGATGTCGTCAGGGCCGAGGTCGGCGCGCAGACGCAGGTACCGTACGGCGTGGCGGAAACGTCCGTACTCGTACGCCTGGTCCACGACGACCTCGGCGACGAGCAGCGGCTCGACTTGCGCGTACGGTTGCGGTTCGCGCTGGTCGAGTTGCCCGATCCAGGCGGCGGGCAGCGGATGCGGCCACGGATGCGAACCGCCGGCCGGGGTCAGTAGCCGCCCGGCTTCCTGGCGCTGGCTCAACGCCAGCGGCACGGTGCGGCCCACATACCTCAGTCGTTGGCTGTGGGCGTCGAGACGGCCGAGCAGCAGCACCCGCGGGTCGTCGGCAGTACCGATCACCCCGCCGACGATCGCCTCGGCGGTCACCCGCCGCTTCACCTTCCACCAGGCTCCGGTCCGCCCGACCCGGTACGGAGAGGCCAGGTCTTTCACGACCAGGCCCTCGGCGCCGGTGACGTGGTACTCGTCGAACCACGTACGGGCGACCTCCACGTCGGTGGTTTGCGGGCACAGCACCAACGTTGGCGGTGCGTCCATGAGCAAGGCTTCGAGCCGGGCCCGGCGTTCCCGCAGCGGCCGGGCGGTCAGGTCTTCGCCGGCGGCGGCGAGCACGTCGAACAGCACCAGGTTCGCCGGACGCCGGGCAATCTCGGCGGGCAGCCGGCGCCCGGCGGTGATCCGGCCGAGCAGCGCCGAGAACGACGTCCGGCCTGCCGCTTGATCGAGGACGACCAGCTCGCCGTCGACGACGGTGTCCGGCGGCAGCGCCTGCTGGACCGCCGCGGCGACCTCCGGGGCGTACGGCGTCAAGTCCTTCGCCTGGCGGCTCTGCAAGTAGGCGCCGCTGGGACGGGTGAAGGCGAGGCACCGGCATGTTGACTGAACTAAGCCGGCTCAGGAAGGGTCGTCGATCTCTCCTGAGTCGGAAGGTGGATCTTGTCTGCTGTCGTGCGGGTGCTGCCTCGAATAGGTGCGGTGGTGTCGACGGCGGAAGCGCCGTGGTGGTCGGTCCGTTTCCCAGCGGAGGTGCATGAGCCGACGCTGGCGTGGCTACGGGATCTCGCGGCGTGCGATGTCAGCCAGGGGACGCTGCGCAGTTACGGCTACGACCTGCTGCGCTGGCTGCGGTTCCTACACGTCAGCGGGGTGCCGTGGGAGCGGGCAGAGCGCATACACGTCCGAGCGCTGGTCGAGTTCTTGCGGGAGACACCCAATCCGGCACGGACCGGTCGGTCACCGAGTGCGCCGGCGCTGGGGTCGCTGAACCCGGTCACGGGTAAGGCGTATCCGGGTGCACGGTATGCGCCAAGGACGATCAATCACCAGCTGACGGTGTTGCACGGCTTCTACGCGTTCGCGGTCGACTTCGATCTCGGACCCCTGGTCAACCCGGTCCCGGCGCAGCGGGCCCGCGACGGTGGACGCCCTCATGCTCATCTAAGTCCGCTGGAGCCGGTGCGATTGTTGCCGCGGGCGGCCTATCGGCAGCGGGTGCCGAGGACGGCGCCGCGCAGCATCCCGGATGACGCAGTGGATCGGTTGTTCGCCGCGTTGACGTGTAATCGCGATCGGGCGCTGGTGGCGTTCTACCTGTCCAGCGGTGTTCGGGCGTCGGAGCTGCTGGGGCTGCGCTTGGAGCGCATCGACTACGGCCGCCGGACGATCACGGTGGTGTCGAAGGGCAGCCGGTCGCTCGACGAGGTTCCCGCGTCGGCGGACGCGTTCGTGTGGCTGGCGCTCTACCTGGCTGAGCTGGGCGGTCCGCCGGCGGTCGAAGGGCCGGTGTGGTGGACACGCCGCTCCCCGCGCCGGCCGTTGACCTACCACGCCGCGCGGGCGGTGCTGGGCCGAGCGAACGCGCTGCTGGGCACGAATTACTCGCTGCACGACCTGCGGCACACGGCGGCGGCCAGGATGGCCGCTGACGACAACTTCACTCTGGTGGAGGTCCAGACCATCTTGCGGCACGCATCGATCACCAGCACCCAAATCTACCTGCAGCCGCGCCTGGATGACCTGGTCGCCAAGGTGGCCGAGTTGCACGAGCGTCGCGCTGCTGCCGCGGGCGTGGGACCGAAGATTCCGGACGGCTACGACGCAGGCGATCTGGCCGAGCTGCTGGGGCTCGGCCGGTGACCGACACGCTGCAGACCATCGGACCGGATACTGCCGGGGCGACGTTGCAGCCGGTGACGGCTGACGGTCGCTTCGCCGCCGACGGCCGGGTCCGGCACTTGGCCGCCTACGACGCAGGCCGCCCCGCCGCGCCACGCCCGGGCGGCGGCCCCGGCGCTGACCTGATGGCGGCCGACATCGACGCGGTAATGACCGCGGTAGCGCGGCAGCACGACGCTCTTCTGCCGCAACATCCAAACTCGCGGCGAGCCCTCCTGCGGCACACGCGTGTCCTACTCGGCTGGTTGCCCCGGTTCCCCGGCGCGGACTGGGAGCAGCGCTGGCTGGCCAGCGGGGCAGACTGTGCACCAAGGTCCTGGACCATGCGGGTGACCGAAGATGTTGGCGGTTCGCCACGGCTGTTCTCGCAGGCCTTGGCTTTGCTGTTGCTGAGCCGGGTGCTGCGCCCGTCGTACTCGTTCCAGCTCAACGTCAAGTTCGGGGAGCTGTTCAAGCGGTTCCCCCTGCTGCACGACAGCGAAGAGTTCGCCCAGCTGCGAACCCTGGCGCCTTACCAGCGGGCGGTGACGCGGGCGCAAATCGATGCCGAGGCGGGCCTGATCCGGGTGCTTGTCCGCACCGGGAAACGCTTCGGTGAGATCACCGCTGATGACCTGCTCACCTACGCCGATCTGGTGAAGACCTCGGGCCGGCCTCGCCGCGAGCATCTGCTCTGGGAACTGCTGGTGAAAGCCGGGCCGCTCGCCGGCGAGCCGACGACCCTACGGGCTGTGTGGACGGCGAAGGGCAACAGCCGCCAGCACGACGCCGCGCACGTCCTCGACCGCTACGGTCTGCCGCCGAGCCCGGTCCGCGACGTGATGATCGACTACCTGACCGAGATCCGGCCCGGCCTGGACTACGGCAGCTGGGTGCACCACGTGCACACGCTCGGCCGCGCGTTCTGGTGGGAGATCCTGCAGATCAACCCCGGGCAGAGCGATCTGCGGCTGGCGCCGCACGTCGTCGTCCAGTGGCGCGAGCGCCTCGCCGTGACCGCCGCCGGTGGACCGCGTCGTGACGTGCACAGCCTGCTGTTTCGAGTCCGTGCCTTCTACCGTGACCTGCAGCAGTGGGCGCTCGACGATCCCGCCCGCTGGGGCATCTGGGCCGTGCCATCGCCGGTGCGCGCTGCCGACGCCCGCGGGCTGAAGAAGGCCAAGCGGCATCAGCAAGCCCGCACCCAACAACGCACTCGCGTGCTGACCCCGCTGCTGCCGACCCTTCTGGCCACCGCAACCGCCCGCCGCGACTGGTCGATACGGCTACTGGCCGCCGCCGAAGCCGCCGGACACGACCAGACGATCGACCTCGACGGGGTGAACTACCGCCGGTTCGACCCGCCGGCTCGAACCGTGCGACTCGCCCGCTGCCGGACCTGGCTGTTGCGTTCGGACGGCAGCCGCTTCGACGTCGGCGCCACCGAGGCGGACTGCTTCTGGGCCTGGGCGCTGATCGAGACGCTGCGCCTGACCGGCTGCCGCATCGAGGAAGTCCTCGAACTGAGCCAGCTCTCGCTGCGCCACTACACCCCACCGACCACCGGCGCGGTGGTGCCGTTGCTGCACATCACGCCGTCCAAGCTCGACACCGAACGCCTCGTGCCGATGACTCCTGAGCTGGTTAGCGTCCTGCTCGCCGTCGTGCGGCGCGCTCGCGGCGACGACGAGCGCATCCCGCTGTCGATCCGCTACGACCCGCACGACCGCATCCACGGCGCACCACTGCCGCACCTGTTCTCCCGCCCCGTCGGCGCCCGCCACGAGGTCCTCTCGAACCACTACGTCAGGACCATCCTCAACGTCACCGCCGACGCCGCCGGCCTGACCGATAACGGTGAGCCGATCCGGTTCACCCCGCATGACTTCCGGCGGCTGTTCACCACCGAGCTCGTCGGTGCCGGGCTGCCCATCCACATCGCTGCGACCCTGCTCGGCCACCTCGACCTTGACACCACTCGCGGCTACACCGCCGTCTTCCCCGAGCAGGTCATCGAAGCCCACCGCAAGATGGTTGAACACCGGCGCGGCCTGCGGGACTCTCACGAGTACCGCACCGTCGCGCCCGGTGAGTGGGCCGAGTTCGAGCAACACTTTCAGCTCCGCCGGGTCGCGCTCGGAGACTGTTTCCGTCCCTACGGCACGCCCTGCATTCACGAGCACGCCTGCACTCGTTGCCCGTTCCTGCGGTTGGATCCTGCCCAGGTACCGCGACTGGACACCATCGAGGCCAATACGAAGGACCGGCTCGTCGAGGCCCGCGGACACCAGTGGCTCGGTGAAGTGGCCGCGCTCGAGGAGAGCCTGCGACACATCCGCGACAAGCGTTCGCAGCTGGGGCCGCCCGTGGTTTCTGGATCAGAACAACGCTAGGCAGTTGATGGAGGAGTGCCGGACCGGCCTACCGCCGAGCAGCGTGGCGACCAGGGAGAAGATTCGCCGCCCGGTGGGTTACCACGTCTACCGCCGCCGGCTGAGCCTCGCCGTCGGCGGTAGACGTGTGCGGATGCCGCGCGCCTCTGCCGTCGGTGTGGCGAGCCGACCTGCCCGCACCCCTGCCGACGCGACGGTCAGGTGGGCTCGCGCATGAGGTCGCCGAAGATCAGAGCGCCCGCGTGGGCGGCTTGAGTCATGCTCAACACGACGCCGGCCAGGTTGTGCCGCTGCTGGTGGGCGGTGGTGTGCTCGGCGCTGGTGAAGAAATTGATGACGGGGCAGCAGCACTGGGTGATCGGCCCGGTCCCGCGTGAGCCGACGAACACGACCGCGTCGGGTGGTTGCCAACTCCATTGACCGGCCCGGCTGGTGGCGGTGACCGGTTCACCGCTGTGCGGATCGGTGGAGGCGACGTCGATGTCGCGGTCGAGCATCACGGCGATGCCGAGGGCGTCGATGGCGCAGTTGGCGAAGGCCTGCGGCCCGCCGGCGATACCGACCCGATGGGCCGAGGTGCCGGCGGCGAACGGCACCGCGCCGGTGACCGCAGTGGCGCCCGGGCCGGTGAACACCAACTCGGTGTCCCCGAGCTCGCGCAGCGCGTGTCGCAGATCTACGCCATGGGCGCGGGCCCAGGCGGCCAGTTCCGCAGCGGCAGGCGGCGCGCCGGTGGCGGCGAACCCGGCCAGAACCAGCTGGTGCAGATCGCGTAGGTGCGCGGGCAGTACGGCGCGACGCGCGAGCAGGTTGTCGGCGGGCAGCCCGGCACGGGCCAGGACCGTGGCGAGGTCGCCGGGGCTATCGCTGCTGGTCACAGTCGCTCCTGTCGTTGCGGGTCGGTGGGCGGCCGGTGGGACCGCCGGGGTGGGGTGGGGCGGCGCAGATGCCGGGCGAGGACGGCACCGGCGAGCGTGGCGAGAACCGCACCGGCTGCGGCGGCCAGCACCGTGTTACCGGCGGCCACGCTCAGGGCGGCACCGATGCCGGCGAGGCCGCCGGTGAGCAGTAGGGCATGCACGGTGCAGCACACGGCCAGGCCGCCGGCCGCCCACAGAACACCGCGTCCGCCGCGTGGGGTGTCAGGCACAGCAGGAGGTCGGCAGCTCGTTGCGGAACGTACCGGCGACGATGCGCAGGCTCTCCGCCATGGTCAGATACGGCGCCCAGGTGTCGGCGACGTCGTCGACGCTCATCTGGGCCTTGATGGCGTACGTGGCGGCGAGCATCATCTCCCCGGCCCCTTCGGCCAGGGCGTGCACCCCGAGGACCCGGCCGGTGCCCGCGTCGGCGACGAGCTTGACCGCGCCGCGGGTGTCGCGGTTGACCAGCGCACGCGGCACATCTTTTAGGTCCAGGACCCGGCAGGTGCAGTCGTGCCCGGCCGCGAGGGCGTCAGCTTCGGTGAGCCCGGCCGAGGCCAGTTGCGGGCGGGTGAACACCACCGACGGCAGCCCGGTGTAGTCCACCCGGACCGGACGCGCCCCGGCGTCGGCCAGGGCGTTGACCGCCGCTACCCGGCCGGTCGCGGCGGCGACGTAGACGTACTGCGGCGCGCCAGTGACATCTCCCGCGGCGTACACCCGCGGGTTGGCGGTGCGCTGCCCGTCGTCGACTGTCACGAAGCCACGGTCGTCGGTCTTCACCCCGGCGGCGGCCAGGCCCAGGCCGTCGGTGCGGGCCCGACGACCGGTGGCCACCAGCAGCCGCCGCCCGTGCACCCGACGCCCGGACGCGGTGACGACCTGCACCCCGCCGTCGACGGCCTCCACAGCGGTGGCGTGTTCTTGCAGCACAGTGATCCCGTCGCCGGCGAACACGTCTGCCAGCGCTGCAGCGAGTTCCGGCTCGGCCCGCGGCGCCAACCGGCCGACCAGGGTGACTCGGGTGCCGAGGTGGGCGAACAGCTGCGCCTGCTCCATGCCGACGTACCCGCCGCCGATCACCACCAACGAGGTGGGCAGCACGTGCTGCTCCATCGCCGTGGTCGACGTCAGATAGTCGACGTGCTCCAGGCCGGGCAGGTCCGGGCGGTCGGGTTCGGCGCCGGTCGCCACCACGTACGCCCGGGCGTGCAACAGCTGCCCGTCGACGGCGAGGGTGCCACCGTCGACGAACGTCGCCTGCCCGGGGCGGATCTCGAAGCCGTAGGCGGCGGCGACGTCGGCGTACTTCGCCTGCCGCAGCTGATCGACCAGGTCGTCCTTCTGCCCGACCAACGCGCCCAAGTCGACCCCGCCAGCCGACGTCGGCGCCCCGGGGAACGGATTGGCCAGCGCGGTGTGCCGGGTGCCGGCCGCCGCCAGCAGCGTCTTCGACGGCACACAACCGATGTTCACGCACGTCCCGCCAAGGGTCGCCCGCTCGACCAGCACCACCAGAGCGCCGGTCTGCCGGGCGGCGATCGCCGCGGCCATCGCCGCCCCACCTGTGCCGATCACCGCGAGATCGACCTCGTATTCCTCATCCATGAGCTGCCTTTCACTGGTCATCGGCCGGGTACAGGGTTCAGACTGGACCTTCCAGTGCAGGGGAAGGTCAAGCGGTGGAGGTGACCGGAATGCGGATCGGAGAGTTGGCGGCCGTGACCGGCGCGACCACCAAGACGCTGCGCTTCTACGAAGACTCCGGCCTACTGCACCCCGAGGGGCGCACCACGAGCGGATACCGCCAGTACGGCGCGGATGCGGTCGCCCGGCTGGACTTCATCCGCCGCGGCCGCGCCGCCGGGCTCACCCTGGCCCAGATCCGCGAGGTCCTCGACGTTCGCGACCAAGGCCGTGCACCGTGCCGGCACGTCGAGGACCTGCTCGCCACTCGCCTGCGCGCCCTCGACGCCCAGCTCGCCGACCTTCAAGAGCTGCGCGCCACCGTCGCGCAGCTGCACGACGCCGCCCGCGGCGGCGACCCCGACACCTGCGGCGCCGAACAGGTCTGCCGCTACCTGTAACCCGAGGAGACCGACGTGACCGCCGCCGCCGAGACCGCCCGAACATCCGACCACGAACACTGCGGCTGCTGCGGCCGCCAACTCCCCAGAAGCGAGGTCGTCGAGCTGGGCAACACGCCCGGGGTGTTCATCTGCGTCGGCTGCGCACTCTGGGCCGCCCGCCGCGCCGGCCCTGTCGCGGCGCTGCGGCAGCTGCGGTTTACCTCCCTCGGCGCGTTGGCGCGCCGGCTCACCGGTGGCCGCACCACGCCGGGCTCGGCCGTGGCGGCGATCCCGATCCTGCCCAGCGCCGACCTGGACCGCACCGCCGCGTTCTACACCGCCGCCGGGTTCAGCGAGACCGAACGTCACGACGGCTACCTGCTGCTGCACAACAGCGGAGTCGAGCTGCACTTCACCCACGAGACCACCCCGACGCCAGGCCAGTGCTTCGTCCACGTCGCCGACGCGGTGAAGCTCTGGAAGCAACTGCGCGAGCGCGGCATCGCCGGCGTGGGCGAGATCGCCGAGCAGGACTACGGCCTGCGCGAGTTCGTCCTGAGCGACCCCGACGGCAACCGGATTAGGTTCGGCAGCCCCGCCAGCTGAGCTACCTCCATCAAGGGCGTAGGCCCCTCGTTGGATCCGGCCGGGCTGCTACAGGCCGAAGGCGCCGCCCTCGATGAGGATGAGCAGGCCAATGCCGATGAGCACTACGGGCAGCAGGATGTGGCCCCACCGCGACAGGGCCTTGGCGATGATCGGCCGGGTGGAAAAGAACCGGCCCGCGGCACACCACAGGCCGACGCCGATCAGGAACACCGACACGTAAACCGCCATGCCGCCGGTACCGGCCACGGCGAACACCGGCACGTACACGCCGATGTTGTCGCCGCCGTTAGCCAGCGTCACCGCGGCGACCTGCAGAATGCCCGGACCGCCGGGCGTGGCAGTGTCGGTGTCGTCGTCACCGTTGCGGCGGTCGCGCCATGCCCGCCATGCCGCCCGCAGGCCCAGCAGCAACGGCAGCAGCCCCAGATACGGGATGACCGACTCGGGCAGCAGGCCAGCGCCGAGCGCGCCGACGACCGCGGCGGCCAGGATCGCTATGAAGCCCAGATACTGCCCGAGCACGACCCGGACCGCGCCTGCGCGGCCCGCGCCGGCAGCTTGACCAAAGAACAGCGCCAGGATCAGGATGTCGTCGATGTTGGTCACCGCGAACATCCCCACGGCCTGACCGAGCAACCTCAGATCCATCCCGATCCCCCGACGCCGGATCACCGCCCAGACGAGCACACCTTATGTGCCGGTGCAGCAGGCGTCGGTGCAACCCGGCTCGCACCGGCAGCCGTCGATGTCGCCGGTGGCGTGGAGGGCGCAGTCGTCCCGCTGCAGCCCGGCCAGCCGGGACACCACGTCGAGCATGGGTTGGACTACTGAGCTTTTGGGGTCAGGGTCAGGGCGGTGCCAGTCCGCTGGTGGCGAGGAATCCGTAGGCGAGGGTGGGCCGGTACTGCATCTGTTTGAGCCTGTTTTTCGCGACGCGGAGCAGGTCGTCGATGCGGCCGGGGGCCAGGTTGGCCATGCTGCGTTTGAGGCTGGACCACAGGTTCTCCACCGGGTTGAGTTCCGGGGCGTAGCCGGGAAGACGGTAGACGCGCAGCCACGGCCGGGCGGCGATCAGGGCGCGCATCTTGGCGGACTTATGCGCGGGTAGCCCGTCCCAGATCAGCACGATCGGGGCGCCGAGGTGCTGGTGGGCGGCGTCGAGGAGCTTGGCGAAGTGGTCTTCGCCGAAGCCTTTCGGTTCACCTTTACGTCCTCGGTGGACCATCGTGCGGTAGATGATGCGCGGCTGATGTCCGGCGTGGTAGGCGACGATCCCGGCGAGGGAGAGTTTGCGGCCGCCGCGCCCGGCAACGGTGACGATCGGGGTGGTGCCTCGCCGGGCCCAGGTGCGGGCCCGGGCTGGTCTCAGCGAGATGCCGGACTCGTCGGCGAAGCAGATCCACGCGCCCAGCCTGCGCGCGACCCTTTTACCGCGGGCCACTGATACCGCTTGAAGTGTTCGATGGCCTGCTCGTCGCGTTCGGCGGCGCGGTGGACCGGTTGTTGCGGGGTGTAGCCGGCGCGGCGCAGTGTCTCCCACACGGTGGCGATGCTGACGGTGATGTGGAACATCCGGCCGATCAGCGTGCGCACCCGGGCCAGCGTCCAGCGCTGGTCCTCGTCCCAGCCGGCCGCTGCCGGGCCCTGTTCCAGCCTGTTGATCAGCCTCTGGACCTGGACTTCGGACAGCACCGGGTCGGGTCTGGGCGCTCCGCGTGAGGCCAGGGCCTGTTCGCCGCCGGCTTTCCACGCCCGCCGCCACGCGTACGCCGACTTCGTGGAGATCTCCAGATCGGCGGCTACCTGCGGCGCGCTCGCTCCGGCAGCGAACATCCGTGCCGCTTGCCGTCGTACCTGCTCCCGGCGGGCGCGTTGTTGCGGTCCAACCCCGCCGCCATCCCCGTATCGCATGCCCTAACTAGACAGCAGTCCCGAACCGGCAGGAATCACCCAAAGTGACGATGTGGACTTGAGAGTGACCTCAACCCCAGAAGCTCAGTAAACCGCCTCACGGCCTTGCGAAGTTCAGTAAATGAACCCATCGAACTTGATCTCATAGCTGCAACCGCCGCGGCACATTCCCGGCTCGGGCAGCTCCGGGACGCCGACCGCCCGCATCGGCGCGATCGGCGGCCTGAGCACCCACCGACGCTAACGATCAACACCGGCCGGCCGGGCCGGAATGCGCGCGCGGCACCCGGAAGGAGCACGGGTCCGGGCGGCGCGGCGGAGAAGGACCGAGTCCAGGATAGAGCCGTGACGGTGATGGACGAAGCGACTCTTCAGCCGCCGAAACCATTCAACTGGCCGCCATAACGGTCAGCCAGTGCCGACAGCTGCGCGACCCGCGCATGATGGCTCGGATCCGGAGGCAGGTCCGGGAACGCCGCCGCGATCTGCCCTCCGAGCGAAGGGACGCCGGCCTCGGCCTCGGGCCGACCGACATCACCACCGAGAGCGGTCAACTCCGCCACGCACGCCTCGACTCCTTCATCCGGGACGTCGAGGTAGTAGATGGTTCTGCGCGGCAACGGCTCCGGATAAGTCTCTCCGACCGACATCGCCCAATGCAGTCGCTGGCCAAGGTCAGCCAGCAAGGCATTCAACTCACCAGCCGAAGCACCTTCAGGCAAGAGCCCGTCATCGGCGAGTGAGCTGAGTAAACGCCGCACCAGGTCTGGTGCCAGCTCGTCCTCCAGCAGATAACCATGAACGATGCTGAGCACATCGAAGATCGCGTCAAGGTCGGACATCGGAAGAGCCCGAGTCTGCGGTTCCACGCACGTCACGTTACTGATCACGACGTGGCGGCGAGGCCCTAAAGAGCGGGTTTGAGAAGCCCAGACGCTGGAGGACCCGCCGACGAGGTGGTTCAAGCCGGGCAGGCTTCCCCTTAGAGTGCGCACATGCCGAAGTTCCGCCAGGTACATGTGTGGCCGGACACCGGCTTTGCGGAGCGGCCCTGGAACGACGACCCCGACGTGGACGCCTTCGCCCGGATCAGTCGCGGCATCTGCGAGGCGTACAGCCAGGCGCTGCCGGGCCTGGCGCTGGTCGCAAGGGCGTCTGTCATGCGACTGGACGCCGACCCGGACGCGTCGCGCCGTCCGCGGCCGGCGCTGGATGCCCCGCTCAGTGACATGGTGAAGGTCAGCGCCCGGTTCATCGGCGCCGGCCAGGAGCACGGATGGGTCGGGGTGCCGGTCGGTTTCGCGACGCTGCCCACTGACCAAAAGCGCCTGCTGAGCCTGCGCATCGTGCACCACGGGGTCTTGGAGCTGGCCCAGGCGCTTGGCTGGGATCCGGGCGTGGTCACCGGCGCGTTACACCACGTCGAGGCGAGGGCATTTCGCTACTGGTCGGAAGGCCCGTGGAAGTCTGCGCCGGATCGACGACACCGGGCTCGCGCCGTGGCCAGCATCTCTGACGACGGGCTCGGCCACGTCCATGTTGAGGTTGTCACCGCTGCTGGCGAGCTAATTATTCGCAGCGAGGACTTCGATGCCGCCGACCATGGTGATGACCTGGTACGGGCATGCAAGGCGCTGCGTTGGGATGGTTCAGCCCGGGTCAGCATGGATCCGTTCGGTATTACGTGGACTGACCAGTATCGGCAGACCGTGATCGACCTTTACGGCGGGCAGACCGGAGTACCGCACAGCGCTCCCCGTTAAGCACACCGCAAGGTACGCACCACACTTCGCCCGTGACGCCGCCTTCTCAAACACGCTGCAAGAGCTCAAGGCATGCGTTCGGGTGGGGATGCACCCCCGAACGCCGCATACGAGCGCCCTCTATGCCGTTGGGCCTCGACGATGGTCGCAACGCACAGTCACTGCTTCGAGCGACTTGCGCTGAACCGGGTGGGGCCAAGTCAAGCCGTCACACCTCGACACGACTTGACCACGATGGGGCCACCGCAGACCGTCCGGGCGGGCCAACATAAGCCGCCAGAATCAGCCGGGTAGTTCGATCAACCGGCTCTAGCGCTGGTACGGGAGCGTGAGGTCGAGGACCAGGCCCTCGGCGGCGACCATGCCGACCGCGGTGGTCCACCACCAGGCGGTCCCGTTGACGTACAGGCAGGGCGCGGCTGCGGTGATGTCGTCGCGCATCAGCTCCACCCGTAAGCCCGGCATGAGCAGGCGCACGACCCGGCCGTCGGACAGCGGCAGGTCCCAGCCGAACCGGCCGTCGCGGTCCGCGCCCGGGTCACGTGCCGGGTCGCCGGCGAGGCTGGCCTCGCGGCGCTTGAGCGGCGTGGCGTTCATCTCGGCGGCGCGTTTGCCGACCTCGTCGAGGAACACGGCGAGCGCGGCGACCGCCAGCTCTTCGCTTGCGTTCTCGACGGGCGCCGTGCCCGGGTTGATGACTCCACCCGTGTTGATCATGCGCCCACGGTACGCCGCCGTGGGCCGGTGTTTGTGCTGCTGAACGTGCCGCTGCACCTGGCGCGTCGACGACCGGAGCGGGCCGGTCCACTTTCTGATCATGGCTGCTAGTGCGGTAGGTCGCGTCGCGGGTGTCTGGTCGTGCTCAACAAGTTGGCGGTGGCCGTGTGATCCGCTACACGGCCATATCGGATCGCATAAATGTACGCCATCAACCATTCCGAATACAATGAATATATACAGCAAGACGAAGTGAATGGAGACCAGTGATGGAAGAAGCCGCCCCAACGCCCGCCACGCCGGACTACTCGGCGCAGCTGCACGTCTTCCACTACCCGACACACAGCGTCGCGTGGAGCGTGACGATGCGGCACCTTCAGCCCTGTGTGATGGGCGGCGAGCACCTGCACGACCGCGAGGGCCACGACCTGCACGTGACCTGCGACCTGTACCTCACTCGCACGCAGGCGGAGGCCGCGATCACGGACGCGGAGGCCGAGCACGCCGAGTTCGCCGACGCGCTCGGCGCGGTCGAGGTGTTTCGGCACCGCGAGTTGACGCCGACCGAGAATGCCGCCGGACGCTGCGCCGGCGCAGGCGGCTGCGATGCCTGACAAATCTTCTCCGATCGCGCCGTCCTCGCCGGGGTCCGGTGACGACAGGGTCTTCGTGGTGGCGGCCGGCGACACCCTCTACGCCTTCGACCGGCGGCCGGCCGCCGCAATGCAGTACGTGATCTGCGTGGGCGCGAACCTGGACGTGGACGCGTGGCAGCTCACACCGGCCCGCTGGGACGAGGTGCGCCGCGAGCTCGCCGAGCAGCTTCCCGAGGTCGAGATCGTCGACACCCGCGCCGCGGCCAGGAAGCCGCCGCCGACGGCCGACAGCTGAGTGCGCCGCGCTGCGCGCCCTCCGCGCGCAAGCGATCCGGCATGACGGCACGGGTGAATGCGTGACGTGTTACACGGCTTCCCGGCAGCTCAAAAATGTACGACATCGAATCCTGCAAATACAATGAATATATACAGCAAGTCGTGATTCGAGAAAGGAACCGGCGTGGTGAGCGACGAGCGGATGGATGAGATCAGGGACGAGTTCGGGCTCACCGAGGAGCAGGTCGCACCGCGACAGATCAAGCTTCTGATCTACCGCCTCGTGCAGGCCGAGCAGCTCGTCGCGCGAGCGGGCTGCGAGCTCGCCGACCGGGCGCAGCAGGGCGCCGACCAGGCCACCGTGCGCAACACGTGGACGACGGTCGGCGGATCGCCCTTACACGCCACCGCGGAACTCGCGGCCCGCTTCGACTACGCCCTGGTGCGCCTCGCCGAACGGTACGAGGCGCTGGCCCTGGTCGCCGAGTCGCTGCACGACAGCCGCTGACCGCACCGTCTCGCCAGGGGCGTCATCACCGGCGAGACGGCTCGACCCCGCATCAACCCTCTTGCGCGCCCCTCCCGCAGCCGACGCTGCGCGGAGGGCGCGCCCCATTTCCCAGGGGAGAACCCATGGCAACGATTAGCCAGCGGCGTCCGCCACCCGTGCCGGCAGACCCCAAACAGCACGCACACGCGGTCGCGGAAGCGGTCGCGGCGGCGTGGCACGGCCAGTACGGCAGCTCCCGCAACGAAGTCGCGATCAGTGTGGTCGCCGCGCTGGCGGTCGCCGGACGCTACCGGCCGCCGGACACCGACATGCCGCAGCTCGTGGCCCACCTGGACCGCGCCAAGTTCGCCGAGCTGGTGAAACGCATCTGGCTCGAATGGTCGATCATGCGACCGGACCTCGTGCCCCGCGCCCGCATGTTGTGGACGTGCCTGGACGGCGACCTCGACGACGCGGTGCTGCGGGCCGTGCACGCCGTCGGCCAAGCGGCCCTGCGCCGCGATGTGTGGCAGCTCGGCGCCGAGCAGGACCGCCGGCATGAAGTCGACCTGCTCGGCACCGTGCTGCAGGCGATGACCTCGGCGAAGGCGAAGCAGGCCAACGGCCAGTTCCTGACGCCGGAGTGCGTGACCGAACTGATGGGCCGCATGGCCGGCCCGCAGCCCGGCCGCAGCGTCATGGACCCGGCGGCCGGCACCGGCCGGATGCTGCTCGGCGCCGCGCGGGCCATGCGCGAGCAGGGCCTGGAGCCGGCGGACGCGGAATGGTGGGCCAACGACATCGACCCCCTTGCTTCCGCGCTGTGCGCGGTCAACACCGACCTGTGGGATCTCGGCTTCCGGGTGGTCGTCGGCTGCGGTGACGGCCTGCTGACCGACTGGACCGGCGAGGCGCTGCGACAACGGCAGGCGGCCATCGACGAACTGCTCGGCTACGTCCGGGCCGCCCGCAAAGAGGTCGCGGTCCGTCACCTGCTCGGCCTGCCTGTGCCGAAGGACCCGTTGCTGCAGCACCTGCGTGCGGCCCGCCTGGCGCCACCGCGGCAGGCGCCGCCGCACTCGTCGACCTTCAACGCGGCATCGGCCTACCAGGGTCGGCTGTTCTGAGCCGGGCGCGGCTCACCCACCTCCGGCGGCCTGCTCGGTGGCTCGCCGGTTCCCCTCGCACCGAAGGAGTTTGCTGATGACCAACCCTGTCCCGCCCGGCGCGTCCGGCAGCGACCCCGCAGGCAGCGCCGTGAAGGCGCGGACCCCGGCGGACCTAGTCGCCTCGATCGCCCTGGGGATGGGATACCACCCGCACGATCAGGTCGTGCTTGCCGGGGTGCGCGACGGCAAGCTGGCATTTCTCGCCGCGGACACCCTGGCCCTGCCGGGGACGGACGGCGGTGAGCCACCGCGAGTACGCGAGATGGTGCAGCACGCCGTCCGCAACGCCGCGTCGGCCGTCTTCATCGTCGGCTACGGCACGCCGGCAGCGGTCGACCCGGTGCTGCGCCACGCCGAAGTGCTGTGCCGGCAGTACGACATGGCGGTGGCCGACCTGCTACGCGTCACCAGCGGCCGCGTCTTCTCCCTGCTGTGCACCGACCCGCGATGCTGCCCACCGGAGGGCACCACCCTGGACCTGGCGGCCAGCCCGGTCACCGCGACTGCCGTCACCGAAGGCGTCGTCATCCGGTCGAGCCGCGCAGCGCTGCTCGACACCATCGCCCCGGCCGGCGGTGCGCAGGAAGAAGCGATGAGCGCGGCAACCCGCAGAGCGGCCCACCGCGCGTTGCTGCTGACCGACGTCGGCGGTCTGGAGGGAATGCTGCGCGCGACCAGGGAAGCGATCACCGCGGCGGTGGCCCGCTACCGCGACGGCGGGCGCCTCGACGACGACGAGCTGGCCTGGCTGACGGTGCACCTGCTCA
The DNA here is from genome assembly GCF_040677315.1 of Actinoplanes sp. NPDC049316. Classification (NCBI taxonomy): domain Bacteria; kingdom Bacillati; phylum Actinomycetota; class Actinomycetes; order Micromonosporales; family Micromonosporaceae; genus Actinoplanes; species Actinoplanes sp. NPDC049316. The sequence goes on from NZ_JBFAQM010000011.1 coordinate 210,395, forward strand.
CCGACCCGGCACGGGAGATGGTGCTGCGCGGCATCAACCCGCGCGAGCCGTGGCACGTCGAGCTGTGGAGCGACGTGGTCCGCCGCACTACCAGCGAATTGGTGGCCGCTCCGGCCGCGCTGCTCGCCTTCGCCGCCTGGCGCACCGGCAACGGCCCGCTCGCATACGAGGCCGTCCGGCGGGCGTTGAGCTCCGACCCGAACTTCCCCCTCGCCGTGGTGCTGGAGCATCTGCTGGCCTGCGGCGCATCTCCGGACGAGTTCACGCGCAGGTTGTAGGCGCACTGTTTGTCCAGCTAGAACCGCCGCTGCCGTACATAAAATATGTACGGCAGCGGTCCTGTTGGATACAATAAACATATACACTTGATCGCCTCTGAGAGGCGGAAAGGGGCACACCGTGTACATCGGACCCGACAACCACGGCGAGGTCGACGCCCTCGTGCTGACCATCGCACGACACGGCTCGACACTGCAGGTCGGACCCTCCATCGTGGTCATGGAGCTCGCCTGCCGCGCGTACGAGTTCACCATCAGCACGCGACTCCCCCTCGCACCGCGGGTGCTGATGACCAGAACCGGTGACGTCCTCTACGGCGGCGCGTTCGACCCGATCAAAGTCCGCGACACCCGCACGCCCGGCGGCGCCTACGACGTCCAGGCCGAAGCAGCCACGCGCCTCGCCGCCACCCGCGACCGGCACGGCCAGTGCCTCGCCTGCGCCACCTACAGCCACCACCTCTGCCTCAACCGCCAGGACCGCGGCTTCTGCCAGAGCGGACCGCGCGGGTGTGCCTGCCAAGGCCGTGACACCTGCCACTGCAACGACGGTTGCCGCACTCCTTACGCAGTGTCCGGTGCGCTCGACTGGACCGCCGATCAGTCGGCCGCCGCCACCCCGAGCGCGCCTCCGGCCGGCATCGATTCCAACGACGGTCGACGATGAGCCGGCCCGCCTTCCTCGGCGACGCCCGCACGGGCGACCACATCCACTTCAAGCTCCCCGCCATGGACGAGGGCCGGCCGACCGCCGTGGAGCACCACGGCATCGTCACCACCCTGGAGCGCACCAGTAACGGCCTGCATCCCGTCATCGCGTTCGTAGTGCATGGCGCACATGGCGGCAGATTCCGCTGCCGGCCTGACCTTCACATCACGATCTTCTGAACCGGCCCCGCGGACACCAAATTCCGCGCGCCGACCCCTCGCCTTGAAATATACGGTCACTGTTTAGAAAGCGGCCGTATGTGGCTGGGCGCAGCTCATGGAGGAATGATGACAACCCGAGCACTCATCGGTACCGAAGCTCCTGGTGGTCGGTACCTGGCCCGCCGCGTCCACGCAGACGGCTACCCCCAAGCCATCCTGCCGGTCCTGTGCGCGGTCGTGCACCAGGTGCACGGCGGTGACCTCACGGCCGCGGTGAACGCGCTGACCGCGACGCACTGGTCGAGCCTGCGGCACCCGGCCGCGCTCACCGGCCCCGGCGTCGCCATCGGCACACCCTCGGACATCAACGGCGTCGCCCACGCGGGACGCCTCGACGAGGCGTACGCCGGCGACCAGGAGTGGGCGTACCTGTTCGCCGGCCACCGCATCCACGGCTACGTGCTGGTGCACCGCCCGGGCTACCGGCTCGCGTACGTGGCGCTCCACTGCTGGTACGTCCACGACCTGCCCACCGTCTCCGATGCGGAGTTGCGGGCCGTACAGCAAAGCGGATACCTGCGGCGTCGCACCGAGACCTACAGCACCAGGGGGCAACGATGACCACCACGAGCCCGGCGCTCATCGGCCGCTTCGCCGTCGACTGCCGCAATTTTCTCGCCCGGCCCGTACGCATGCACGGGCAACCGTCGCGGACCCTGCGGTACCTCGCCACGATCTACACCCGCCACCCCGCGGACGCGCCGGCGGTGACCAACCTGCTGATGGCCCGGGACTGGGCAGAGATTAACGTGGGCGCCCAGCCGCGCCCGCGCGACCCCCGCCACGAGGTCATGTCCGGCTTCGGGCTGTGCTACCGCCTCGGCGTCGACATGGGGCTCGTGGCCGGGCACATCCTCGAGGACCAGCCATGGCGGCCCGGCGAGTGGGCCTACCTGTGGGAACACGAACATGGGGCGCTCCACCTTTACCTGTCGGCGCGCGCCCGCTGGCACCACTTCGCCACCGTCCCCACCGCCTTGCTGCACCGAATGGACAGCCAGGTCGCCGCCGACATCGAAGCGTGGGCAGCCTGGTGGAGGCCAGGGCGATGAGCGACCCCTACGACGCTGAGGAGCCTCCCGGCATCCGCGTCGACCAGCTGCAGGACGGCGACCGCGTCCTCATGTTCGGCCGGGTCATCCGCGTCGTGACCGCCCGGCCCCTCGACGACTCTCCCGGCGTCCTGGCCATGACCATCAAAACCTCCGACGGCGGCCGGGTCTCCGATGTGGTGCTGCGCGGCGACTGGAAGGTGATCGCCGTCCACGCGCCCCGTACCGTGACGCTGCCTTGCCTGCTATGCCAGTCCGCCGGTCCGGTCGCCGTGAACCTCGCCCAGTCGCTGCCGCGAAGAACGGTCTGCCGGAGCTGCGGCGGCGTGTGAGAAACGCAAGCGGCGGTGGGTTCGCGGCGGTGCTCCGCGAACCCACCGCCGCCTTGCGACGACGACGCACCCTCGAGCTGGTTCTGACGGTTCGCATTCGGCCCCACCCTGCCAGGGCGAGGCTCGCGCGAGGTGCTGACGGGACGTGTAAGGAAGGCCTTCGCGTAAGTCGTACTCAGCGGTGTTAACGACAGCAGCGGCTACGCACGCGGGTACTTCCAACGGGTGAAGACACTCGACAGCAAGCGCCACAATGACGGTGATGAACCTCTTCAAACGAAAGCCGGACAAGACCGACTTAGCTCTAGTAGTCGCGACCGTCCTCGGGCTCGCGATGGTGCTCTACGCACTCGTCCTCACTCCAGAGGCCGGCGAGTGGGCGGCCGGTGTCCTCGTCAACCTCGGGTCAGCGGTCCTGTTGGTCGTTCCGATCTACCTCCTCAATCGAGGAATTGACCGAAGGATCCAGCAAGTAAAGGTCGAGACCGCAACCCAGGTACAGGCGATCGCCGACCATGTGTCTACTTTCGAGGCCGACGTAGAACGACGCCTCGAAGACGTCGCAGCGTCCGTCACCGCGCGGCTAGCAGAAGAGCGTGAGCGCGACTCCGCAGCGTTCGATATGCTCGTTCACTCTCCGTCTCGGACAACCGTCGAGCACGCACTGGCGCGTGCGCACGAACTTGGGCTCATCCAGCCCAAACGTGGACCACGGGTTTGCGTCTCGGAGGAGTGGAACCTCTACGTCCGTGTCGATTTCGACGAAGGCAGCATGCACTACTCAGCCAACGGATTCGGGATCGAGAACGGCGAGCTCATCGAGTTCGTGGTTGAGAACAAGGAGGGCCGCCAACTCGAACTGGTGCCGTGGCGCGAAGGAGACGAGGTAGCGGACATCATGGTCCGCATCGGGCGAGCGCTCGAACGGGGTGGCACCAGTGACGGCTTTGACGTGGCGCAGTACTTCAGCCGCCTCCGCGATGCGCTCGTTGTCGCGGCATCCCATCCTGACCGGCGCCCAATCTGGCAGTTGTGCCCCCCGCAGTGGGCAGTGACCTCACGCGGCATCGTCTCCTATGGCGACGACGACCCGATCACGGTCACATGCAAGAGCCTGTACGACCCTGGACATTGGCAGCACTCCCTCGAGCGACGGCACCTGGCCGGTAAGCCGAAAATTCACATGCTGTCGTATCACTCTGCCGAGGATGCGGCCCGCGCTCTGCATCCGGAAGAGCCGCCGTTCTAGCCGCGCCGCATCGTGCGCCGGACACGGAGCCGAAGCGTTCGCGGTGCGCGGCAACGCAGACCCGTACCGAACCGCACCTGGCGCGCTCCATGCGATGGGCCCCCCGAGTAAGTCAGCTGTCCTTCTCCGATAGGCAACACTTGTTCCAGTTCAGCGGGTTGCGTTCCGCCCGCGGGTGGCTGCGGCCACACGGCACCAACGCATGCATGAGATACGATCACCGTTGAACGTCGCCGCTGGCTTCGGGCCGGGCACCGACCTCCTGAACTGTTGAGGACGTGCCAGATGGCTGCGGTGACTGATACCCCTGTCAAGGGCAAGATGCTGCGGGCGACCAAGCTGGGCCCGTGTGGTGATCCCGTCGTGGGTACCGGTGGCTGGCCGGTGCAGGTCGTCACGAAGGGTTTCGTGTCGGTCGAGTATTCCGCCGAGGTCGACGACGGTGAGGAGATTGACCAGCGCGATGCCAACGGTGACTCGTGTGTGTATGTGCCGGCGCGGCGGCGGATCAAGTTCTACAACGTGACGGTCACCGCGTGCCGGGTCGACCCGGAGCTGTACTCGCTGTTCACCGGCTCACCGATCGTCGTGGACGAGGACGGTGTCAGCACCGGTCTGCGGGTGACCTCGGCGGTGAACCAAGACTCCGCGGTCGCCCTGGAGCTCTGGTCGGGCACCGCGCAGAAGCGCTGCTCGGGTTCCGCGGTGAACCGCAGGCCCCGCTTCGGGTACTTCCTGCTGCCGCAGATCCTCGACGGGCAGATCGGCGATTTCACCATCGAGAACGGCACCGCGAACTTCACCCTGACCGGCAAGGCGGTGGAGAACCCGGAGTGGGGCACCGGCCCCTATCCGGTGTACCTGCGCACGGCCGGGGTGGCGCCGCTGGCCGATCCGATGGGTGAGCAGGATCTGCTGCACTTGGACTGGACGACGCTGCCGCCGCCGGCCCCGACCGCCGGGCTGGTCCCGCGGCCTGCCGAGGGCACGGTGACGGCGAACGGGCTGAAGGCGACGTTCACCGCCTCGTTCGCCCCGGCCGGCGGGTACACCCTCGATTGGGGCGACGGCTGGGTGACCCCCGGCCCGGCGGTGGGTGCTGCGGCGACGCACGACTACGCCGAGGCCGGCACGTATCTGGTGACGGTGACCGACACCAGCTCGGGCGGTCAGCGGTTCCTGTCCGTCGCCATCGGATGACCGGCCCGCTCGGGCCGGGCGGCTCCTGCGAGTGGCCGGTCGACGTGCAGCAATGCACCGGCTGGGACGAGTATCCCGAGCCGGTACGCGAGCTGGCCGTGGAGGTGGCCGGGCAGCTGCTGTGGATGCTGTCGGGCCGCCAGTTCGGGGTGTGCTCGACCACGGTGCGGCCGGTGCCGCGTGGGCATCCTGGGGTGCGGGTGTGGCGGCGCTGGGAGCTGTACCTGTCGCCGGAGCTGCCCGGATGGACGACGTTCTGCGGCTGCCCCGGCCTCGGACCCGCGGCCGACTGTGGCTGCGACCAGGATGTGCAAGTGAGCCTGCCGGGCGGGGTGCAGCGGGTGCTGCAGGTGCGCATCGACGGACAGGTGCTGGACGCGTCGGTGTACCGGGTCGACAACCGGCGCTGGCTGGTCCGTACCGACGGCGGGCGGTGGCCGGCCCGGCAGGAGCTGACCGCCGGCGACGACGAGCCGGGCGCGTTCGTTGTCACCTATGAACGTGGGGTGCCGGTGCCGGCGGCGGGCCGGTGGGCGGGCGGGCAGTTGGCGTGCGAGATCGCCAAGGCCGCGGTCGGGGACACGAAGTGCCGGTTGCCGCGCCGGGTCGCCTCGATCGTGCGTCAGGGCGTGCACACCGAGTTTGTCGACCCGGCGAGGCTGGCCCGTGACGGGATGACCGGGATCCCGGAGGTCGATGGGTGGCTGGCCGCGGTGAACCCGTACGGGTTGCCGCGCGACAGCGTCGTGTGGTCGCCGGACCTGCCGTCACCGCGCCGGCGGACGTCGTGACCGCGCCGGTGCTGGCGGACGATGTGGCGTGGCCCATCGCGGTCGGGCTGCGTGCCGCCATCCGGGAGGCGCTGAGCGACGCGGTGGGTGGGGCACCCGCGTCGTGCGCGGTGGTGCCCGGCCGGGATGTCGCGATCGATGACTGCTGCGCCGGGCAGGCGTGGGTGCGCATCGTGCGGGTGTACCCAAGCACCGCCGAAGAGTTCCCGAACCCGCGCGGCACACCGGTCGGCGACGGCTGCGACGACGGCGTGTTCTGGGCGGTCGAGCTCGGCGCGGGCAGCGCCCGGTGCGCGCCGGCCGCCGACGACTACGGCAATCCGCCCAGCGATGAGCTGTTGGAGGACGCCGCCCGCACGTTGTCCGACGACGCCGCGCGTATCCGCCGGGCGGTCCTGGTCGACCTGCGCCAGGCGGAGGCCGTGGATGAGTTGTTCGTCGCGGAGCAGTCGTCGGTCGGACCGTCCGGCGGCTGCGTCGGGCAAGAGGTGCTGGTGACGGTCCTGACCGCCCTTTGCGTAGACGAGATGAGGTGAGCGGTGATGCCGACCGTGGGTGAGCTGGTGACGGTGCGGGCGCTATGGCCGATGCCGGGCGTGCCGGACGGGGCGGTGTCGACGCTGTCGTGGGGGCCGCAACTGGCTGCCCTGGTCGACGCCGGTCGCTACGAAGTCCTGCCCGTGCCTGAGTCGCCGGAACCCACCGGCGGCGACGACATGGCGCCGGTCGGGGACGGCGAGCCGCCCGCCGCCGGTGCTGCGCTCGCGCCCGGCGAGCAGGCCGGGGAACGGCCGGGGCGTCGGGCGCGGGGTCGCTGATGGCCGTCACGATCAAGGCCCGTCTGGACCTGTTCCAGCCGGAGATGCGCCGGCTGCTCACCGGCCCGGTCGGGCCGGTGCTCACGTTCGTGCGCGGTGTCGCCCGGCGGGTGCGTACCCGGGCGGTGCTGACCTGCCCGGTCGACAGCGGGCGGCTGCGCTCGGCGCACCGCGAAGAGGTCGGCGTGCGCCGCGGCACGGTGTACGGGCTGGTCACCAACGACGTCGAGTACGCCGAATACGTCCACGACGGCACCGGCCCGCACGCGATCCGGCCGCGCCGTCCCGGTGGGGTGCTGCGGTTCGAGACCGGCGGGCAGGTCGTGTTCACCACGATCGTCAGGCATCCGGGTACCCGGCCGCAGCCGTGGCTGCGCGAGGCGATGGAGCACGAAGCGCGCCAGTCGGGGTTCCGGATCGTGCGCCGCTAACCGAACGACAGGGGGATGAGGATGCGGGAATTCACCACGAGTACAAAGGCAGCCGCCGATGCCGGGCCCCGGCTGCCGGCGGTCGAGTTCGTGCTCGACGGGATAAGGATGGTGTGCCAGGCACCGAAGAACGCGCAGGTGGCGTACCTGGTCGCCGCGGCGTCATCGAACCGCAGTGAGCAGGACCAGGTCGCCGCCGTGCTCGACTTCTTCGAGCAGACCCTGGACCCGGCGTCGCTGATGGTGTTCCGCCGCCGGCTGCTCAACACCCGCGATGAGTTCGACTTTGAGGACGCGATGCGGATCTTCGAGTACGTGTGTGAGCAGTGGTCCGGCCACCCTACTGGGTCGGGTGGCGGCTAATTCATCTTGCCGTCGCCCGCTGGCCCGCGTTCCAGGGCCGGGTGCTTCTCACGACCGGGCAGGATCCGCTCGAGTTGCCGCTACCGTCGCTGCTGAATCTCATCTACGCCTGGTGGACCCGTGATGCGCCGGACAGTGAGGTGGCCAAGTTCGACGCGTCGTTGCAAGCGCCGCCCGCGAGCGCTGACCTTGAGGGCCGCGATGAGTGGTCCGACGACGAAGCCGACGACAGCTTCGCCCGGGCCATGGACGGCTAACTGCCTATCCAGCTGGTCAACCGGGACGGGTAACGGCGGTGAGAATGACGCTGGGGCGATCTCGCGCTTCAAGCGCCGCCTGCTTTCTGCTGTGCCGGCCATGCCCCGGCCGAGCGCGCAGTACTCCTGACCGGCGGTGTACGGTCCGCAGCCGCGGGGAGCACGCGATGACAGCCCGATCACAGCGACCGACCTGCGCATGGGGGCGTTGGTACGTGAAGCCATCGACGCCTGGTTGTCGCATGCCTATAGTCACGGGTATGAGGCATCCGAAGCTTCGCTTGATGGGCGCACATGAGATCCGCGTCCGATTGGGCTTCCTCAGCCGGCAACGCGTGTATCAGATCACCAGCCGGAAAGACTTTCCGAGGCCGGCAGCGGAGTTGGACCAAGGCAAGGTCTGGCGCGGGGAGGAGGTAGAGGCCTGGATCGCCGTGCACCGGCCGCAAGACCTCAACGACGAGGCACGTGAGGGCCTTCGGGAACAGCAGCCGGCAAGGCGATCAAGCGCGGCGGCCGCTACCGAAGCCTCCAATTGACCATGCGGTACACAGCCTCGACGGCCCAGGTTGCGCGATTCCATGTTGGGCGCTGGTTGGAGCGATGTTGCTGGGCCGGAAGTCGTCACGGCCGCTGGAGTTTCGAAAGGACGCGGTGTCGGCGAGCTGCCGGGCCACCGGGAGCTGTGTTACATCACTGCGCGGGGGTGCTCGGGCGCGGAGGCGGGGTGCGTTCCAGCAGGGTGTTCACTGCGGCCTGCACCCTGTCGACGCGGGCGCTGACCTGCTGATCCAGTGTCTTCACCGCAGCCTCGACCTCGTCGACCCGGTCCCTGACCTGGTAGCCGAGTATGGCCGCCACGACCGCCCGGTTGAACGCCCAAGCGGCGCCGACAGTCGGGTTGGTCGCAGCGTCGGCGCCCGGGTTCACGATGCCGCCCGGGAGCACCTTGCCGTTGGCGTCCTTGCCGGGGTCGTAGGTGAGCACCGCGCGGGCCAGCGATTCCCGGCCGGCGGTGCTGCGCGCCCACTCGGTCATCCAGGCGGTGAACTCGCTCTTGGTCACGTCGTCCTCCTCGAGTAGCCCCCACGGGCGGGTGTCGCGTTCCTGGGCGGTCGTGTAACGCGCGGAGAAGTGCGCGTGCTCGGTGTGGGCGTTGGCGCCCGTGTAACGGCGGGCCGTCCAGCCCCAGGACCGGGACCAGATGCGGCGGTTGTAGATGACGTTCTGCAGCCGGTTGTCGCGGCCGTCGCGGTGCCGGGTGACGATGATCTCCACGCACTTGGTCATGGTCCAGCCTGGCTTGCGCAGGTCGTCGTCCACGTCGATGGCGTGGACCTCGTTGACGCGGTCGGCGTCCTCGGACGGCGTGTTGCCGGTCTCGTCGGGGTTGTGGTCCGACGAGCTCGCCGCGTGCGAGGTGTCGCCGATGGAACCGTCCGAGGCCTTGGCGCGGTCCGGGGCGAGCCGGTTGAACTCGTTACGCAAAGAGACCAGGCTCGGCACCAGAATCCAGCTGGCCACTATCGGGACCTCCTCTCTGCTGTGCGGGCGCCTCGGCCGGCTCGGCGGCGGGCGTGTCCCATCCGTCGTCCACGGGATCGCCGGCGTTGGCTTCGGGGTCACGGTCGCCGCAGGGCGGCTGGTCCATGTTCGGCTCCCTTCCAGATGAGCTGGCTCGGTCAGATGTCGTTGCGGCTGCGGCCCGGCCGGGGCGCAACGGCCGGCGGTGGGGTGGCCAGCGCGGTCGCCACCTGGTCGTCGACGCGCGGCTTGACCCAGCCGAAGTAGACGGCGAGGTCGGCGACGGCGGCCAGGGCGAGGGTGACGGCGGCGATCTGGTCGTCGTCGAGCGGCAGGATGTTCAGGGCGGCGATGGCGACCAGGACGGCTTTGAGTGTCGTGGAGACCACGACGCCGACCGCGGTGGGATTCTGCGGGATCATGCGAGCTCCTTCGCAGGTAGCGATGGGTGGGACGGCCGGTGCCTGGACCGACGCGGTGACGGCGGCCCGGCTTCGGGGTCAGGTGATGTTGGTGCCGAGCAGCAGCACCGAGTAGAGGGCCGGCCCGGCGACACCGTCGACGGCGAGTCCGGCTTCGTGCTGCTCGGCCTTGACCGCCGTTTCGGTGGCCGTGCGGAAGTCGCCGTCGACGGCGATGTCCTGGCCGCGGACGTTGAGCAGTGCCTGAAGGACGCGCACGCTCACTCCGGTTGCTCCGCGCTTGAGCATGGGCAACTCCCGCAGGATCTCCTGCGTCGGTGGTGGCGTGCTCGGTGTGCCGGGCTTTGCCGGGGCTGGCTTCGGGGTGCGGGTGAGCGCGCGCAGCTGTTCGACGGTGCCGCGGAAGGCGTTGACGTCGATCTGTCGTCCGGCGACCTTGCCGGAGGAGGAGAACTGCAAGATGGTGGCCTTCGGCCAGCCGCCGTAGCCGGGCTTCCACCACGAGTCGGCGACCTGGCGGTACAGCATCGAGCCGATGTCGCTGCCGTCGACGTAATGCGAGTGCCACAGGTACGGGGTGAGCGCCGCGCCGCGGTATCCGTCGGTGCGCGGCCACCACCAGCTGCCGGAGTAGATCAGGAACGGATGGTTGCCGGTCAGGCGCTTCCACTCCGCGGCCCAGGCGGCCATCTCGGGGCCGTAGCCATCGGATTCGCAGTCGAGCTGGATGAGCCATCCGTCGGGGCCGCCGAGCTTGCGGACCCGCTGGTGGAAATGGCGGGCCTGTGCGGCGCCGTCACCGTCGCGTAGGTAGTGGTAGGCGCCCGGGATCATCCCGGCCTTGGTGACTGCGGCGATGTTGCGGTCGAAGGTCGGGTCGTCGTAGGCAGTGCCTTCGGTCGCCTTGCACACGCAGGCGGTGTAGCCCTCGCGGGCGATCTGGGCGATGTTGATATCGCCTTGCCAGTGCGAGATGTCGACGAGCCAGGTGATGGGCTCGGCCACAGCGCTCCTCTCATCGAGAGTGGAGCGACTGCCGGGGGACAGTGATCTCACTGTAACGCGAGGCTGCGACAGGTTTACGGCGGTCGGACCCGGTCACCTGTTGGCTTCGCTGAAGCCGAGTGAGGATCTAGGCGTCAGTCTGTTTCGGTGACGAGCACCCACACCAGGGACTCGTCGCTCCTGTTGGCCTCTATGCGCAGCAACAGCTCCCAGCCGGCGGCGTTGCTTGGCGGCGCGACTCCATGATCGATGGCGAACTGGGCGGCGTCGTCGCTGTCGAGCTCGTCGACCGCGCACCGAACCCGGCGCAGGATCTCCGGGTCGCAGATGTCAGCCCGGACCTGCTCGACGTGCTGGGTGGTCATGGCTCCAACGCCTCTCCAACGCCCTCGCACCTGCGCCGTAGCGTACCGCCGTCAGCGTTGACGACCCAGACGGTGAGGATCATCCCGCGGGGATGGCCGCGGATCGTATGAGCTGGTCCTGGGCGAGGACGGTGCCTGTTCCACAGGGTTATCCACAGCTTCGGATCCGGCGGTTGCGATCGGGGAACGGGGCGGGAAGAGTCGACTACGTCGGCGAGGTCACCGAACGAGCTGCCGGCCACGGCCGCGCGGCAGGTGGGGCTTAGCTCGTTCCGCAGGCCACCGACAACGGATCAGGGTGCGCGACGCGCAAGGCGTACGAGACGGCGCACGATGCGTGGTCCGCCGACGGGAAGCCCGGCGCGCCGTCTTAGAAGCCGCCGACGCCGCCTGCCGGGCCGCCCAACGTGCCGCCCGGCAGCGGCTCGTCGACGCCGCCCGTGCGAACCCCGGCCCGCTTGGTCCTCGTCCATAGACCCGATGTGGCCAGCGCACCGCTACCGTCGCTGACTTGCACGGCCGAGGCAGAATTACAGCTGTGCAACTGCTGAAGTGCGGCCAGGTGCTATGCGCGCTGATGCTCGGCATCCACCCGGCCCACTACGTGACCTACCAGGGATTACCTGACGCCGCGCCGCAGGCCGCCGTCGCCTCCGGCGCGACGACATTGGATCGGCAGAAGCTGCCTTCGAGGTTCGATTCTGAAGAGCGGCAGGAGCCAGCTCCACAACTCCAGCGGGAACCTGGCACGGCGGAACGGTTGCGAGTCACCCAGACCCTCGACGTCAGGTGGCGGGTCGAAGCCGCCGACGTGCCGGGCCGGTTCGACAGCGAAGAACCGCCGCGCGAAACGGAGTACACCTCCGCCGCGTTGGGCTCGTCGGGTGGCGCAGCCGGTGGACCGTCGGTGCCGCGTCCGGCCACCATCCGAGGCAAGGTTCACATACCCGATATGGTGCCCGGCCCCGACCGGAAGGCGTTCGACAGCGAAGAGCGGCCGCGTGACCTCGAAGAACCCGCCAGTTCTGTCGGTTCCTCCAGCGGTGGCAATGACATCCGGGTCTACCCCGAATCTGCCCAGGCGTCATGGACGGCGTACGACGCCACGGTCGTGACCAGGGACTACGCCTAGCTGAGATCGGCGGGGAGCTGACAAAGAACTCCCGCTATCTGACATTCGGCGGGTTGAAGGCGGTCATCGTTCTATCCCTCCGGTGCCACGGCACGTCCCGACACCTGGACGCGTTGCAGGCCGGACACTTGCGGCGACCGATCGTCGGCGCATCGCGGACATCTGTTCGGGCATGCCGTTCGCGGCGGCAGATCCGTCAGTGCACTGATGTGCAGGATCGTGGCGACAGTCTGCTCGAACGTCGAGTCCTCGCCGATGACGTGCTCTCCGGCTACGCCGAGCAGGTCTTTACCGGCGTACCAGGCGCGCATGTCTTCCGCGGTGAAGTTGACATCTGCGGCGCGGCTGGCGTGGCGGCGCACGGTCTCCTCGAAGGACACGTCGAGGTAGAAGACGTGTGAAGGCCCGGGATGCTCGGCGAGCAGGTTGCGCAACCCGGTGCCGTAGCGGTCGGCGTGCAGGATCCCTTCGAGTACGACGTGATAGCCGGTGTCGAGGGCACTACGGGCGACCGCAGTGATGAAGCCGGGCGCGACCGGGCCCACGTTGCTGCTGTCGTGCTCGCGCAGCACGACCCGGCGCAGGTAGTCCTGCTCGATCTTACCGACCGTCAAGGAATTCATAACGCTCCTGAGCTGGTCAGATACGTCGCGGACATGTCCGTGACGTCGGACGCCTCAGCGGCCGACGTCAC